>JAZQBH010000135.1:0-4740 GCA_045545655.1 Oscillospiraceae bacterium | reverse complement strand
TACCGAGTTTTTGGATTATAAAATGGCTGTGGCTCTTGTTGAAGATACAAAATCGGCTGTTAAAAATTAAAATAAGTTGAATTGGTTAAGCTGGTGAATTTATGATATATCTTGATAATGCCGCAACAACTAAGCCGTGTGCTGAATGCTGCAAGGCTGTTATTGATACAATGGAAAATTTGTTCGGCAATGCAAGCTCTCTACATAGGCTTGGCACAGCTTCAATGCTGGTGATGTCAAAGGCAAAGAGGTCGCTTGTGTCTGCTCTGGGAAAAACTACCTTCACGGGCGACGTGCTGTTCGTGTCTGGTGCGACTGAAGCAAACAACACCGCACTCCTTGGTGTGGCCGAGAATTACAGCCGTACAGGAAAAAAGATTATTTCCACGGCAATAGAGCACCCCTCGGTAGCAAAGGTGCTGGATAAGCTGGAAGAGAGCGGCTTTGAGGTTGTCCGACTCTCCCCGAAGGACTACGACGATTTCTCACAGGCTATACTGGACGCAGTTGATGAAAATACAATGCTTGTGTCCTGTATGGCGGTAAACAACGAAACAGGCTTTAAAACCGATGTCTGCGAGTTGTACAAGCGGATAAAGAAGAAAAACGCAAAAACCATCGTACATATAGACGCCGTTCAGGGATTTCTGAAAATGCCGCTTGACGGCGACCTTATAAGCGTGTCGGGTCACAAGGTACACGCATCGAAGGGCATAGGCGCACTGTTTGTAAGAAAAGGCGTGCGTGTTGCTCCGTTGCTTGCGGGCGGCGGTCAGCAGGGCGGTATCCGTTCGGGAACTGAGCCTATTGAGCTTATTGCAGGCTTTTACGCCGCTGTAAGTGCGTACAAGGGTACTGCTGACAGCTTTGCAAAGCTAAAGGATTATCTTCTCGGAAAACTGGCTGAGCTTGATGACATCGGGATAAATTCCGATGAGAAGTGTGTGCCGAATATCGTGAATTTCTCCGTCCGTGGAGTGCGCTCGGAGATAATGCTCCACAGCCTTGAGGAAGACTGGATTTATGTGTCCAGCGGCTCTGCCTGCTCAAAGGGCAAGAAAAGCGGAGTGCTGTCCGCACTTGGCGTTTCGGACAAGGACGCCGACTGTGCGATACGAGTGTCGTTCTCGTCTGAAAACACAACCGAGGATATAGACAAACTATGCGAAAAGCTTGCGGAGACTATTGCAAGAGTCCGCAGATAATTATGTGAATACAACAAGGGGTTTACAATATGAAGGAAATAATTTTAGCAAAATACGGTGAAATCGCATTAAAGGGCGACAACCGTATGACGTTTGAAAGCATTCTTGTAAAGAATATCAGACGAAGATTAAAACAAATCGGCTCGTTCAATATAAATTACAGACAGTCTACCATTTACATTGAGCCGCTTGACGGCGCAGACGTTGACAGTGCGGTTGAGTGTCTGAAAAAGGTTTTCGGAATAAGCGCAATTCAGCGTTGTGCGGTTTTCCCGAAGGATTTTGACGTGGTTGTGCAGAATCTTAAGGAGTACCTTGAAGAAGCGCTGGCAGACGCTAAAACCTTTAAGGTTGAAGCAAAGCGTTCGGACAAGACATTTCCGATGAATTCCCCCGAAATCCAGCAGAATCTCGGAGGGGCTATTCTCGATGCATTTCCGCATCTTGGTGTTGACGTGCATAACCCTGAGGTTACTGTCCGCCTTGAAATCCGTGATAACGGAGCGTATCTCTCGGCAAAGCGTATTCCCGGACTTTGCGGAATGCCTGTCGGCTCAAGCGGAAAGGCACTGCTTATGCTGTCGGGAGGAATTGACAGCCCCGTTGCGGGTTATATGATGGCAAAGCGTGGACTTATCGTGGACTGCATTCACTATGTAAGCCCGCCTTACACGTCCGAGCGTGCGAGAATGAAGGTTGAAAAGCTCTGCGAGGAGCTTACAGAATACTGCGGAGATATGATTTTCTACTGCGTACCGTTTACCGAGGTACAGGAAAAAATCCGTGACAACTGCCCCGAAATGCACTTTACCGTTATTATGCGCAGACTTATGATTGAAATAGCAAACCGTATCTGCGAGAAGAACAACTACGGCGGCATCATAACAGGTGAAAGTCTTGCGCAGGTTGCATCTCAGACGTTGCCTGCACTTGGCTGTACAAATGCGGCGGCACGTTTTCCTGTGTTCCGCCCTGTAATAGGAATGGATAAGGTAGAGATAACTGAGATTTCACGAAAAATCGGCACTTTTGAAACTTCGATTATGCCTTATGAGGACTGCTGCACAGTGTTCAGCCCCAAGCACCCCTGCACAAGACCCAAGCTTGAAGATATTCTCGAGGCTGAAAGCGGCTACGATTTCACTGAGGTTATCGAATGGGCAGTGGAGCATACCGAAGTTAAACGCTTTAAATACGGCGAACAGCAGGTGTTTCTTGATTGATGGAAAATACAGATAACATAAACGACAGAATTTCACAGCTTGCCGAGCGTGTTGTAAAGCTGTTTACGGAGAAGGGTAAGCGTGCCGCCACTGCTGAAAGCTGCACAGGCGGAATGATTTCAGCGGCAATTACGGCAGTGTCGGGAAGCTCGGCGGTGATTGAGCTTGGAATCTGCTCTTACTCCAACAGGATTAAAAATGAAATTCTTGGAGTAAACGCTGATACGCTTGAAAAGCTCTCAGAATACAGCCTGAGCTGTGCAGAGGAGATGGCGAGCGGTGTGCTGCGTTTGTCGGCGGCGGATTTTGCCGTTTCCACAACGGGAATTGCAGGTCCGGGCGGAGGCAACGAAAATCACCCAGTCGGTGAAGTGTTCATTGCCGTTGCAGACCGCACAGGCGTTCACTCAGAGCGTTTTGTGTTCCACGGCGGCAGAGAAGATGTAAGAAAACAAGCGTGCTGTAAAGCACTTGAAATGCTTATTTCAGAGATAGAGCGGTAATACCCACGTTACCGTATTAAGGAGGAAAATATAATGTCCCTTTACGATGAAGAAAAGCCGAAAAGAAGAAAGGCTTCTGACAGAACGATAGCTTTTGATAAATTTGAACTTCCTCAGGATCAGCGTCCGCCACGCAAGGAGCGCACTCTTTACGAGGAAATGGAGCTTGAGGACGAGGTCGTTGTTCCCGTTCCTGGAAAATCAAGAAAATCTGAGAAAATCAATGCAAGAAAGCCCAAGAGCGGCTTTGCTCGCTTTGCAGAGGGTGTGCTTCCTCAGCCGTATGACGACAACAAGGAAAAGTTCAGAAAGATTTTCCTTATGGTTATGATTGCTGTACTTATCGGAACACTGATATTCCTTGGTTGGCAGCTTGTTACAATTGACAACGCAGCAACAAACAACAGCGAGATTGCAAGCATAGCGGGCGAATCTTCGTTCAGCACAAGCTATAGTCACCCTGACCACGTTCAGGATAATTTCTTTGAGTTCCCGACATCAACACCCCAGAGTACTTCCTCTGAAAAAGAAGAGGAAAAAGAGCCTGAGGTAATTGATGTTACACCAGTTGTAAACACACCCCTCAACATAAATTTTGACAGCCTGCTTGAAAAGAACCCCGATACAAAGGCGTGGATCAAGATTACAGGCACAGGCGTAAACAATGTTGTAGTTCAGGGTGAGGACAACAGCTATTACCTTACACACGATTTCTACGGAAAAGAATCGCCGTCTGGTACGATTTATTCTTCCTATAAGAATACCTGGGACGGAAATGATGATAACATCATTCTGTTCGGACACAATATGATGAACGGAGAATTTTTCTCGTATCTCTCACACTATGTTCCCAATGACGCAAGCCGTGAGCCGATTGCATTCTACAAGAAGCACCCCACCATTATGCTTGCAACCCCCGAAGGCGGCAGCCAGACCTACAAGATTTTTGCAGGAATGCTGGTAAACACTCAGGAGGAATACGGCGAGGTGTTCCAGTATATCAATCAGACGCGCTTTGCAGGCGTTGACGACTTCAACCGCTATGTCCTCAACGTTATGGACAGAAGCTGGTTCTTTACAGATGTTGACATCACCTACGGCGACGAACTGCTGACGCTTTCTACCTGCGTATGGCCGCTTGGCAGAAAGATTGATACAAGATTTGTAATTGTAGCAAGAAAGGTTCGCCCCGGTGAAAGCGAATTTGTTGATACAACCAAGGCATACCGAAACTATCAGCCCAAATTGTTTGACTACTATTATAGCATACTTGGTTCAAGATGGGCAGGCAGTGTGTGGGATAAACGTTATCTGTTGAGCTATTCGGAATAATCCCCGAAATTAAGGCAATAATGTTTTTCTGCGTTATTCATTGCCTTTATGAAAGGAAGATAATATGTCAGAGTATAATAGTAAACACAGTGGATTCAAGGGAATAATTTTCGGACTTATTCCCTGTAAAGGCGACAGCGTAGGAGAGATGATAAGAAAGATTGTTTTTCTTGTTTCCCTTGTCGTGCTGATTGTAATGCTTGTGCTGATTATCAGTATGAACGTCGGCGACCGCAATCAGAGCGAGGTTACAAGCAGTCTGTCAGAACTCTATCACAATTCAACCGTTGTGATTGATACACAGAAGAGGGAAGAGCTGGAAAAAAACTATCCTCAGGTTCAGGAGCGTTTTCTGCCTATTCTCGAAAAAAATCCTGATACAGTCGGCTGGATTACCATTGCAAACAAAGAGGGTAAGGCGATTGTTGACCACCCGATTGTTCAGTGTGACGATAACAAATATTACCTTACACATAG
>JAZQBH010000134.1:0-2998 GCA_045545655.1 Oscillospiraceae bacterium | reverse complement strand
CAGGCTGTAGCTATAAACACCCTCGGAGTTCTTTATATCTGTGAAAACGGCGACACTGTAAAGTCCATTGAAGACCTTAAGGGCAAGACAATCTTTTCTTCGGGTAAGGGTTCAACCCCCGAGTACGCTCTGAACTTTATTCTCAATAAAAGCGGCGTTGCAAGCGACGTAACCGTTGAATGGAAGGCTGAACACGCTGAATGCGTACAGGCAGTGCTCAACACACCCAACAGCGTTGCACTGCTCCCTCAGCCGTTTGTGACAACCGCTCAGACCAAGAACGAGGGAATTCGTGTTGCACTTGACCTCAACGACGAGTGGAACAAGGTTGAAAGCTCCAGCGCAATGCTTACTGGTATCGCAATCGTCCGCAAGGAATACGCTGAGCAGAATCCTGAGGCTGTAAGCGAGTTCCTCAAGAACTACAAGGCTTCCGTTGAGTATGTAACAACAAATGTTGCTGAAGGTGCGGCACTTGTAGGCAAGTATGAAATCGTACCCGAGGCTGTTGCCAAGAAGGCTCTGCCTGAGTGCAACATTGTCTGCATCACAGGCGACGAGATGAAGACCAAGCTGTCCGGCTATCTTCAGGTGCTGGCAGACAGCGAGCCGAAGTCCGTTGGCGGCAAGGTTCCCGCAGATGACTTCTACTTCGGTGCATAAAGACTGAAAATAAGGGGTTGGAGCAATCCGCCCCTTAGTTTTTAAGGAGAAACAGATGAAAGGCAGACTCAAACACATTTCTATAACAGCGGGCTGTATCCTGTTCTGGCTGGTGCTTTGGCAGATACTTGCCGTAAAAATCGACAGCAGAATAATCCTCGTGTCGCCTGTTGAGGTCGTAAAGCGGTTGTGCGTGCTTGTAACCGACGGCGGCTTCTGGGGAAGTATAGCGTATACATTACTGCGTATTCTCCTCGGCTTTGCACTGGGGCTTGTCAGCGGCTGTGTGCTTGCGTTTGCTTCAGGTAAGGTTAAGCTGATACGACGGCTGTTTGCACCGCTTATTTCCGTGATGAAGTCTATTCCCGTTGCCTCGTTTACAATTCTGGCGCTGATTTGGGTAGGCTCGGCGAATTTGTCAGTGCTGGTGTCGTTTCTGATAAGCGTTCCGATTGTGTGCTCCAATATGCTTGAGGGCATTGACAGCCTTGACCCGAAACTCAAGGAAATGGCTAAAGTTTTCAGAATACCCGTATACAAGCGCTTTTCGGGAGTGTATCTCTCGCAGTTGCTGCCGTATTTCCGCTCAGCGTCAAGGCTTGCAATGGGTCTTTGCTGGAAATCTGGCGTTGCCGCTGAGGTTATCGGTCTGCCGGATAACTCCATAGGCGAAATGCTGTACGAATCAAAGGTCTACCTTGAAACTGCAGACTTGTTTGCGTGGACTTTTGTTGTAATCCTGCTGAGTTTTCTCTGCGAAAAGCTGTTTCTGCTGCTTGTGGATATACTCCGCAAGCGGGTTGAACGTATGTAAGGAGGTTTTTCAATGCTGAAGGCTGTTAATATCTGCAAGTCGTTCGGAGAGCTGAACGTGCTGAAAAACTTCTCTCACGAGTTTGCCGAAGGGAAGACAACCGCACTTCTCGGAAAATCGGGCTGTGGAAAATCCACACTGCTCAATATGCTGATGAATTTAATGTCACCCGACAGCGGCGAGGTAATACGTCCCGAAAACTGCCGTATAAGCGCTGTGTTTCAGGAGAACAGACTCTGCGAAAACCTCACCGCCGCCGCCAATATCCGATTGGTTACGGGCAAGCGGTATTCAAAAAGTCAGCTTGCGAAGGAGTTTGAATGTGTGGGGCTTGGCGGCTGTGAGGATAAGCCCGTGCGTGAGCTTTCGGGCGGAATGAAACGCAGAACCGCACTGCTCCGTGCATTGCTTGCCGATTATGATGTGCTGTTCCTTGACGAGCCTTTCAAGGGGCTTGACGGCGACACAAAGCGGCTTGTTATGGACTACTGCAAGCGTATGACCAGCGGCAGAACCGTGATTTTTGTCACCCACGACGAACAGGAGTGCGAGTTCCTCTCCCACGAGGTAATTACTCTCAGCACTCCGCAGAAATAATCGACAATCGCAACAGCAACGACAGTTTAAAGGAGGCAACACAATAGTATGGAGATTTTTCTTTGCATAGTAATTGTCTTAATGATGCTTCTGCTTGCAGGGGTTGAAATCGGTGATATAGCAATGATTATTCTTGCATTGCTTGGCGTGCTGGTAATCCTCACAGGTCTGTTTTTTGCCGTATGTACTGTGTTCGTGTTTATGTCAAAACGCAAGAAAGGCTCGTTTGTTGAAATAGACAGCAAACACCCTATAGCTGTATATCTCATTGAAAATGAGCGTGTGAAAAACCTCTTTCCACGTGAAAGCGTGATGAGAAAGCGGCTATACGTTCCCGAAAAGGAGATTACGATTCTAGTTTGCAAAGCAATCAACCGCACAATCGACAGCAACGCACTGTTTACGATAATTGTAGGTGCACTGGTTTTTATTCCTACGGGTGTTATGATGGTGATTGCGTTTCTTGCTTTTTTTGGTGTGTAAAAAATAAAGGGCTGTTTTTAGCAAGATAGTGAAAAAGAAGTTTTTTCACTATCGAGTGCCAACCTGTGTTCGCAACAACACTTGTTACGAATTGACCAAGGCGGCACGCCTTCGACAGCCCTTTTGTTATCAGCCTTGATATACCTGTTTTGCTATATCACAGGTTTCTTTTGCGTCCTTTGCGTAGAAATCCGCTCCGATTTTTGCGGCATATTCGGGAGTAAGCACCGCACCGCCTACCACAATCTTACAATTCAGATTGCGGCTGTGTATAAGCTTTATTGTTTCTTCCATACTTCTGAGAGTGGTTGTCATAAGTGCGGAAAGTCCCACAAGACGGACATCATATTTTTCTGCGGCGTCGGCAACAGCTTCGTATTCAACGTCCTTGCCAAGGTCTATCACCTCAAAGCCGTAGTTTTCAAGCAGTGTTTTAACGAT
>JAZQBH010000133.1:0-6838 GCA_045545655.1 Oscillospiraceae bacterium | reverse complement strand
AGTTGTCTTCCTAAGACCGCTTGGCCTCCGACTTGGATACACTTGGCAGCCGAAAACTTCTTGGGAAATATCGTAGATTTTCATTACTTATTCTCCGTCAAATTCTTATTTTCCTAACTGTTCGACCTATTGGAATTTAAGCTGCTGTACCCCAATTATAAAATATATAATTACTCTTAGTTTCTATTACAACAGTTATATCATTCCATTTAGGTTTCACAAGATATTCCGCTCTTATAAACGGTTCTAAAATTATGTTTATCGAATTATTCATATCAGAAAAGCGAGATTTCAGAAAAGACAATTCTGTGTCAGGAACTGGCTCATAAATACGTTTTTTGTAGATTTCATCATAGTTATCTGCAAATTCAGGATCTGTGTTCATAAATTCAAACACTGCATCAACAAAATGATCTAAAGACTGGTAGTTTTGTTTTGGTGCAATCACAAATTCAATGCCTTGTTCTCTATCGGCACTTCTATTAAAACATAGGTTTCCAAAACTAATTGCAAACATTTTATCACCTCACCAAATTCTTATTTATCGTTAAGTTGATTATAGCAAAGTTTCTGTATAAAGTCAATACCACAGGCAATGAAAAGCCGCTTTTGACGCAATATCAAAAGCGGCTTTGCAATACCGTATAATACAGAGGGTCTTATCACTCTAATTCAAATGCACCCGTATAAAGCTTGTAATACTGTCCCTTTTCGGCAATCAGCTTTTCGTGACTTCCACGCTCGATGATTTTGCCGTGGTCAAGCACCATAATCACGTCTGAGTTCATTACCGTGGACAGACGGTGCGCAATTACAAACACCGTTCTTCCGTGCATAAGTGCGTCCATACCAGCCTGAACTATCGCCTCAGTGTGCGTGTCGATTGAGCTTGTCGCCTCGTCGAGTATCATAACAGGCGGGTCGGCTACTGCCGCTCTTGCAATAGAAAGCAGTTGTCGCTGTCCCTGTGACAGCTCACTGCCGCCGCCGTGAAGCACCGTGTTGTAGCCCTCAGGCAACATGTGGATAAAGCCGTCTGCATTGGCAAGCTTTGCGGCGGCGATACATTCCTCGTCCGTTGCATTGGGCTTGCCGTAGCGGAGATTATCCATAACCGTGCCCGTAAACAGGTTTACCTCCTGCAGAACTACGCCAAGCGAACGGCGAAGGTCTGCTTTTTTGATTTTGTTGATATTTACTCCGTCATAGCGGATTTTTCCGTCGTCAATATCATAGAAACGATTGATAAGGTTTGTAATCGTGGTTTTACCAGCACCCGTTGCACCAACAAAGGCTATCTTCTGACCAGGCTCGGCGTAGAGGTCGATGTTGTGGAGAACTGTTTTCTCGGGAACATAGCCGAAATCAACGTCGTCCATAGTGATGTCACCCTTTACCTCGGTGTAGGTGAGTGTGCCGTCAGAGTGGGGGTGTTTCCACGCCCAGATGTGGGTAACTTCGTCTGTTTCAACAAGCTCGCCGTTTTCGTACTTTGCGTTGACAAGGGTAACATAGCCGTTATCGGGTTCGGGTTCTTCGTCAAGCAGACTGAAGATACGCTCCGCACCAGCAAGTGCCATTGCAACTGAGTTCAGCTGCTGCGAAATCTGACCGATAGGTCCGATAAAGCTGCGTGACAGCTGCAGGAATGCGGCAATATTACCCAGTGACAGCGTGGTCACAGCAATGGGGAACAAAGCCACGTTTGTAACCTCGTTGATTGCAAGGTATCCGCCCACAATCGCCAGCAGAACGTATAAGAGGTAGCCAAGACAGTTGTTGGTAGGCATAAGGATATTCGCATAAGCGTTTGCCTTGCAGGTGTTTTCGCAGAGGTCTGAGTTTCTTCCCTCAAAGCCCTCTAACGTCTTTCCTTCACGGCAGAACACCTTGATTACACGCTGACCGTTAATCATTTCCTCAATATAGCCGTTCACGTCTGCAACACTTTTCTGCTGAGCCATAAAATACTTGCCCGCCTTGCCCGCAACGGTTGCGGTGATAAACAGCATAAATACAAGAAACGCTATTACCGCAAGCGTAAGCCACACTGAAATGGACAGCATAGACGCAAACACGGAAACGATAGTCACAAGCGAAGAAATAGCCTGCGGAATTGACTGCGACAGCATCTGCTCCATAGCGTCACAGTCGTTGGTGTAAAAGCTCATTACATTGCCGTGGCTGTGGGTGTCGAAATAGCGGATAGGCAGCGACTGCATATGCGAAAACATCTTCTGACGGATAGTTCTCAGTGCGCCCTGCGCAACGGTTGCCATTATTCTGCTGTGCAGCAGAGCCGCAAGAGCACCAGCTACAAACAGCACTGCAATTTTCAGAATAGCCCTCAGCAGACCCGAATAATCGGGATTAGCCTTGCCTACAAGCGGCAGAATATGGTCGTCGATAAGCGTCTGCAGAAACAGCGACGACGAAACCGACGCGGCGGCGGTTATGAGGATACAAACCACAACCACAATCAGGTGCGGAGTGTAGGGCTTGAGGTACGACAACAGCCGCTTTACAGTTTTTCCGTTGACCTTTGTGGGAACACGTGCGCCCTTCGGCGGCCGCATATTAGTTCTGTTTTCAGCCATTGTCGGTCACCTCGTCTTTCTTTGTGAGATTTATTGAAGATTTTTCTGTATCGTCCTCGGCGGACTGCTTGTTCTGGGTATCGTAGATTTCACGGTAAATGCCGCCGTTTGCGTACAATTCATCGGGTGTGCCGAATTCTGCGATTTTACCGTTGTCGAGTACGATAATCTTGTCGGCGTCGGCTACGCTTGATGCGCGCTGAGCGATAATCAGCTTGGTTGTATCGGGGATTTCCTCACGGAACGCCTTGCGGATAGCGGCGTCTGTCTGCGTGTCAACGGCTGATGTGGAGTCGTCAAGGATAAGGATTTTCGGCTTTTTCAGCAACGCTCTTGCGATACACAGTCTTTGCTTTTGTCCGCCCGATACGTTAGTACCGCCCTGCTCGATGTGGGTGTCGTACTTGTCGGGGAAGCCCTGAATAAACTCGTCTGCACAGGCAAGGCGGCACACACGCTGAACGTCCTCGTCAGAGGCGGTTTCGTCGCCCCAGCGGATATTCTCGGAGATTGTTCCGCTGAACAGCACGTTCTTCTGGAGCACCATTGCAACGCCGCTTCTGAGTGCGTTGAGGTTGTAGTCACGCACGTTTTCGCCGCCTACAAGCACCTCGCCCTCAGTGGCGTCATACAGACGTGGAATCATCTGCACAAGCGTTGACTTGGAAGAACCTGTCGCACCGATAATGCCGATGGTTTCTCCCGAATTGATTTTCAGATTGATATGGTCAAGCGCGCTTGCGTCGGCGGTTTTGTGATACTTGAAGGAAACGTTTCTGAATTCAACCGAGCCGTCCTTCACCTCTGTGAGGTTGCGCTCGCCGTCGGTGATGTCACTGCGCTCGTTCAGCACTTCAACCACACGGTCGGCACTTGCCTTTGACATAGTGAGCATTACGAAAATCATCGAAAGCATCATAAGGCTCATAAGAATCTGCGTTGTGTAGGTGAACAGCGACAGTATGTTGCCCGTAGTAAGTCCGAGCTCCTCGTTGTTTCCGCTTGCAACAACCTGCTGTGCGCCGAACCACGAGATAAGCAGAATACACGCATACACGCTAATCTGCATTGCAGGTGCGTTGAACGCCACGATTTTCTGCGCCTTGCTGAACAGTGTGTAGATACGCTCGGACACCTTGTTGAACTTGGCCTTTTCGTGGTCCTCCTGAACAAAGCTTTTTACAACACGTATTCCACGCACGTTTTCTTCAACCACTTCGTTCAGCTTGTCGTATTCCTCAAACGTTTTGCGGAACATCGGGAACGCAAATTTTATGATAAGAGCAAGGACAATCGCCAGCAGAGGGATAACCGTAAGGAAAATCATCGACAGCTTCGGGCTTGTTCTGTACGAGAAAACGAATGCGAAAATCAGCATTGAAGGCGAACGGAACATAATTCTCGTTATCATCTGAAATGACATCTGCACACGCTGAACGTCCGTTGTAAGACGTGTTACAAGGCTTGCAGAGGAGAATTTGTCAATGTTGGAGAAGCTGTAATTCTGAATGTTGCCGAACATATCCGTGCGGAGGTTTCTTGCAAACCGTGAGCTTGCACGGGAGGCAGTGTAGCCTGCCATAGCACCGAAAAACAGCGCCACAAGGGTCTGCACGGCAAGGATTATGCCGTATTTCGTGACAACGTCCATATTTCCCACGTTGATTCCATCGTCAAGCAGCTTTGCCATAACGCTCGGAATTGAAACCTCAACAAGCGTTTCAAGCATTACAAAGACAGGGGTGAGAATTGCCGGCACTTTTGCGTCACGCACGCATTTTGCAAGCGTTTTAATCATTGTATTCCTTCTTTCTGAGTAAGTAGTTATATTTAAAAAGGTGAACGGGGGCGATAGTCCCCCGATTTGTGCAACCTACCATATTATGATAATAGAATTTGTTTAAAATGTCAAGTAGTTTTCTGTGAAACTTCAGTGAAAAGTTATTCAATGTGCGGCTTATTCGCCACAAATGTCGAAAAATGTGGTGCATTGGAGCAACGCAGAGTGCCTCTTCTATTTCTTTAACAGCATAGCACTTACTTAATAAATGAATAGGTTTTGTGTATTTATCACCGATAAAGCTATTGAATTTTAAATAAATTTGTGGTATAATTGAAAATGGTTTAATAAAAAGTCGGGCAACAATTTATTTTTCGATAATTATGTTGACTGATACAACACCCAGATTTCAAGGAGGACTCTTATAATGTATAAGATAGTCAGAAAGAAAGTGCTTAATCCCACTGTAACGCTTATGGACATTGAAGCGCCTATGGTTGCGGCTAAGGCTGAGCCGGGTCAGTTCATTATCCTGCGTGTTGACGAGGAGGGCGAGCGTATTCCCCTTACTGTTGCAGATTTCGACCGTGAAAAGGGAACTGTTACCATCATTTTCCAGATTGTCGGAGCAACAACAGAAAAACTCAACCACTTGAACGAGGGCGAGTGTATTCAGGATTTTGTAGGCCCTCTCGGTGTGCCTTCCCACACAGACGGCTTGAAGAAGGTTGCCGTTGTAGGCGGCGGCGTGGGCTGTGCTATCGCATATCCTATCGCAAAGAAACTGCATAACCTCGGCTGTGAGGTACATAGCATTGTAGGCTTCAGAAACAAGGATCTGGTTATCCTTGAGGACGAGTTCAACGCAGTATCCAACGAGCTTAAGATTATGACCGACGACGGCTCGCACGGCACAAAGGGACTTGTAACCGACGCACTGAAGGCGCTTATCGACGCTGGCAACCAGTACGACGAGGTTATCGCAATCGGTCCGCTTGTTATGATGAAGTTTGTGTGCAAGCTTACAAAGGAATACAACATCAAAACCGTTGTATCTATGAACCCCATTATGATTGACGGCACAGGAATGTGCGGCGGCTGCCGACTGACAGTTGGCGGCGAAACAAAGTTTGCGTGTGTTGACGGCCCCGACTTTGACGGTCACCTTGTTGACTTCGACGAGGCTATGGAGCGTGGCTCGATTTACAGAGAGTTTGAGCAGCACAAGCGTGAAGAAGTATGCAATCTGTTCAAGGGGGTAAAGTAATATGCCGAATATGAGCTTAAAGAAAAATGAAATGCCTGCTCAGGAGCCAAATGTACGTAACAAGAACTTCTCTGAGGTAGCCCTTGGCTACACTGAAGAACAGGCGCTTGACGAGGCTGAACGCTGCCTTAACTGCAAGAATAAGCCCTGCGTTGGCGGCTGCCCCGTATCTATCGATATTCCTGAGTTTATCGCTAAAATCCGTGAGAAGGACTACGAGGGCGCATATCAGATAATTTCCAAGAGCAGCTCACTGCCTGCTGTTTGCGGCCGTGTCTGCCCTCAGGAGAGCCAGTGCGAAAGCAAGTGCGTTCGTGGAATAAAGGGCGAGCCTGTCGCTATCGGCAGACTTGAGCGTTTCGTTGCTGACTGGCACAATGCGCACGCAACTACCGCTCCTGCTGCTCCTGCAAAGAACGGACACAAGTGCGCTATCATCGGTGCTGGCCCTTCGGGACTTACCTGTGCGGGCGACCTTGCAAAGATGGGCTACGATGTAACTGTATTCGAGGCGCTTCACCTTGCCGGCGGCGTGCTGGTTTACGGTATCCCTGAGTTCAGACTGCCCAAGGCTATCGTTCAGCGCGAGGTTGATAACCTCAAGGCGCTCGGCGTTACTATCAACACAAACGTTGTTGTAGGCAGAACTATCGAGGTTGACGAGCTGTTTGAGCAGGGCTATGAGGCTATCTTCATCGGCTCTGGCGCAGGTCTGCCGAGATTTATGAATATCTCCGGCGAGAACCTCAAGGGCGTTTACTCCGCAAACGCGTTCCTCACAAGAGTAAACCTTATGACGGCTTACAGAGAGGATTCAGACACACCTATTAAAAAGAATAAGAGCGTTGCTGTTGTCGGCGGCGGTAACGTTGCAATGGACGCCGCACGCTGTGCAAAGCGACTTGGCGCAGAGAACGTATATATAGTATATCGCCGTGGACTGGAAGAAATGCCAGCCCGTAAGGAAGAAGTTGAGCACGCAATGGAAGAGGGCATTATCTTCAAGACCCTCAACAATCCCGTTGAAATTCTCGGCGACGAGCACAAGTTCGTTACAGGAATGAAGTGCGTTGAAATGGAACTCGGCGAGCCTGACGCTTCGGGCAGACGTTCACCTGTTGTGAAGAAGGACAGCGAGTTCGTACTTGATGTGGACTGCGTTGTTATGTCCATCGGTACTTCTCCCAATCCCCT
>JAZQBH010000132.1:0-1709 GCA_045545655.1 Oscillospiraceae bacterium | reverse complement strand
CCCACAGCTTCAGTCAGACACAACATATACGTATATTGACCGTTATATTGAGCCAAATAAAAATTCTTCCAATATGACAAAGATTCAGCAAATTATAGACGCTTATGACACATATCAGTGTGAAGGACTTCCTCCAGGACCGATTTGCAGTCCTGGTATGGACGCAATCAAAGCCGCTCTTTATCCTGCAAGCACTGATTATTACTACTTCCTTGCAAGTAAGGATGGAGTATTCTATTATGCAAAGACTCTCGCTCAGCACGAACAGAATATAAAGGATGCTGCATTGAGAGAAAATCGTGGAGAGTGATATTTTGAAAAAGGCAGAATTGTTATCTCCGGCAGGAGATATGGAGTGTCTGCAATCTGCACTGGATTTCGGTGCTGATGCCGTATACCTTGCTGGTAAAACGTTTGGAATGAGAGCAGGCGCTAAGAATTTCAATGAGGAAGAACTTTGTACAGCCGTGAAAACTGCGCACGAAAGAGGCGTTAAGGTTTACATTACCTGCAACACTGTTCCTCTTAATGACGAGCTTGACCGATTTCCTGAGTTTATATCAAATGCACAGAATGCTGGTGTTGACGCAGTAATTGCCGCAGTTATCGGTGTTATTGCAATGACAAAGGAATATGCGCCTAAGCTTGCAATACATGCGTCTACTCAGACTGGTATAGTAAATTATCGTACTGCAAACGAACTTTATAAAATGGGCGTCAGTCGCATTGTACTTGCACGTGAAGTAAACCTTGAGGGTATTAAGAAAATCCGTGCTAACATCCCCGATGATATGGAGATAGAGGCGTTTGTTCACGGTGCGATGTGCGTTAGTTTTTCGGGCAGATGCCTTATTTCAGAATACCTTGTAGGAAGAAACGCAAACCGTGGCGAATGTGCTCAACCGTGCAGATGGGGTTACTATCTGATGGAGGAGAAACGTCCTGGGGAGTTCTTCAAAGTGTTTGAAGATGATGACAAGGGAACATATATTCTCAATGCCCGCGATATGTGTATGATTGAGCACATTGACGATTTGCTTGAAGCAGGAGTTTACAGCTTCAAGATTGAGGGACGTGCAAAATCAGCATATTATTCTGCTCTTACTACCAACGCATACAGAACTGCAATGGACTATGTATTGGATAATCAGACACCTCCGAAGTGGGTGCTTGATGAGGTGAATAAAATCAGTCACCGTCCTTATTGTACAGGTTTTTTCTATGGTCACCCGAACAATATAGTGGCAAATCAGAATCCCGCAGATGTTACAAGCGGCGGTCAGTATTTTGCTGACAGCGGCTATATGCGTGATTATGACTTTGTCGGAACCGTCGATAAATGTGAAAACGGAGTTATGTATCTTACTCAGCGTAATTATTTTACGCTTAACGATGAACTGGAGATACTCGCCCCTAAGCAAGAACCCATCAAATTTGCACCGACTGCAATGTTCAATGAAAACGGTGAACAGATAGAGATTGCACGTCACGCAATGGGAAAACTGACAATTCCATCTGACATAGTTGTTCCTGAACACAGCCTTCTTAGAAAGCGTATTAAGGAGAAGTAAATGGAAATATCTGAAATTTTGTCGCATATCGACCACACACTCTTAAATCCCTTGGCTACTTCAGGCGAGATTGATAAATTGTGCTGTGAAGCGCTGAAGTATCATACTGCTTCGGTTTGTATTCCATCGTGCTATGTC
>JAZQBH010000131.1:0-2881 GCA_045545655.1 Oscillospiraceae bacterium | reverse complement strand
CCTGTGCATAAGCGGCGTCCTGCATACCACGGAGAATATCGTTGTAAAAAGAACGCTCAGTTGAAGAGATAAGTGCAAGGATACGCTTGGTTTCGCTTTTCCGAAGGTCACGGCCAAGAAAATTCGGACTGTAACCCAATTCTTCAACCGCACGGTTTACCGCCTGAACAGCGTCATCGGAAACATTATTCTTGTTGTTCAGTACTCTCGATACAGTAGCTACTGAAACATTTGCCGCTTTTGCGACATCTTTAATTGTGATATTCATACGGCTTACCTCTCAGATTTTGAAAGATATCATATTTTCAGTGTAACAACGTGCTATGCGTTACACTGGTTTTGTTATATATCTATATAATACCACAAAAGTAAATCGTTTTCAATAGTCATTTTATACAAAAAGTTAAAGATTGTCAGATTTTTTGTATAATATTTTTTTCAGGTTACAGGTTAGGAGAAGCAAATGGCTGGTTTTTCTGAGTTAATAAAAAATTTTGATAAAACAAGGGATTATGTCCGTGATTTTTTCATCTATGGATACAAGGTGCGTGGCGAGGTCGGCAGTAAAAGCGCACGTACTTATGACAATGAAAAACGACGTGTAGAAAGCTGGCTGAAAGGCTACATCACAAGCTACAATACCGACCGTGGCAAGCAGATGTACATAAGCGTAGACAGCGGACATATATACGAAAATCCGCTTTACAATGCCTTTTATTCCAAAAGCTTTACAGATAACGATATAAAGCTGCATTTTATGATTGCGGATATACTTCAGGAATGCTCACAGCTTACCGCCCGTGAGGTTACTGAACGGATAAACGACAGCTATAACGAACTGTTTGATGAACAGACCGTCCGTGGAAAACTGCGTGAATACGCAGACGAGGGCATTCTGACTTACGAAAAACAGGGCAAGAGCGTTCTGTTTTCGCTTGCTGACGATTGCACAGCTGATAGCTTCAGCGGGATAGAGGGACTGACGGACGCTGTAAGCTACTTTTCTGAGAATGCCCCTTTCGGAGTAGTCGGAAACAGCATTCTTAAAGCGTTCAACAAAAATAATACCATATTTCTGAAAAAGCACAACTATATAGTCCACACACTGGAGGACGAAATTCTGAAGTCCCTGCTTGACGCAATTGAGGACAGGTATAAGGTACTGATTGAAAACGACAACGGCAACGGAAGAATGCTTACTTCGGGCATTCCGCTTAAAATATACGTATCTGCGGCAAGCGGCAGACGGTATCTGATAATCTATGCTGAAAAGCTCAGACGGTTTCAGTCGTTCCGCCTTGACAGCATAAAAACGATAAAACTGCTTGACAAATGCGGCGATGATTTCGACAAGTACGCTGAAAAGCTTGCGGATAATGAACGCTATGTTTACGGCGTATCTTTCGGCGACCGCCGTGACGAGGACTGCAGAAGAGGCATTGTAAAAATCACATTCCACATAGACGAACAACGTGAAAAGTTCGTTCTTGAGCGGCTTGAACGTGAAAAGCGTAGCGGCAGAATAGAAAAAACAGGCGAAAAACTGTTCACCTATTATGGCGATTACTTTGACGCTAACGAAATGATGGTGTGGGTGAAAAGCTTTATAGGCAGAATAGTGTCAATCGAGGGTACAAGCGAAACACTTGAAAGCCGTTTTAAGCGTGATATAGTAAGAATGAACAGAATGTATTCACGAGCAGAGGAGGAAAGCGAATGAGTATTTTTTCCGAGATATACGGCACGTATTTCCGCATAACCTCTGAGGTACTATCAAAGGGTCGTCTTTCTGAAAACGAGGTGAGGGATATTGCCGCACAAAAGGGCTTTTCCGATACTATTCTGTTTATTCCCGAAAAGCTTATTCCCGATAAATCGGGAAATTCACCGTGGAATTTGCTTTCCCGTAATCCCGACAACACTCTTTCGTCAGTTTTAAAAAACAAGCCGCTTAACCTTATTACCACACTGCAGAAACGCTGGCTGAAAAGCATTTTATCCGACAGAAGAATATCGCTGTTTCTTGATGAAACCAGCTTTGATAAATTGTCAGAAAAGCTTGCCGATATCAAGCCGCTTTACGATGAAACGTTTTTCCGCACTTTCGATGACGCTTCAGACGGCGACGACTACTCCGACACGGAATACCGCAAGTACTTCCGCACGATAATCAAAGCGATTAAGGAACAGCGTCTGCTTGAGATTGCCTTCAATTCTCCAAAAAGAGATTTGATGACAGGTGTTTATCTGCCGCTGAAAATGGAGTATTCAACTAAAAATGACAAATTCCGTGTGCTTTGCGTGAAATTCCAGAATGATAAGCCCTGTTGTAAGGCTACGGTAAATATGGGCAGAATTACCTCTGTGAAAACACTTGACACGTTTTACAGCAAGTATGTGGATATGGTAAGATACCACGCTGAAACACGCTGTAAAACGCCTGTAACGGTTGTGGTAAGCGAAGAGCGAAACGGCATAGAACGTTTTATGACAAGTTTTGCAACATACGAAAAGCAGAGCATATACAATCCCGAAGCAAAGCAGTGCACCGTTAAGCTGTGGTATGACCGACAGGACGAAACTGAACTGCTTATTCAGCTGTTAAGCTTTGGTCCTGTGCTGGAAATAATTTCTCCGCAGTCCTTCAGAAAACAGGCAGAAGAAAGGGTAAAGCGGCAGTACAGCCTGCTTTTCGATAAGCGTGTAATTGAAGGACTGAATAAAACATCAGAAGGCGAAACATCTGACGTATGAACAAACTGAAATTATACGACTTCTACAGACGGGCAATTTCCGTGGTTTATCCCAACAGATGTCCGTTCTGTCGGAGAATAATAAGTCCCGAATTGTATTACTGTGATGGCTGTTACAGGATACTGCC
>JAZQBH010000130.1:0-1924 GCA_045545655.1 Oscillospiraceae bacterium | reverse complement strand
TCGTGGTTACGAACGGCACCGCTAGAAAGCTCAACACCGTTGCATACGATATCATACTGATAAGCAAGAATATCAAGCGGATTTTTGTTCATCAGTGCGTCAAGTCCACCCTGAGGCATTGAGAAAGGATTGTGTGTGAATATAATCTTGCCTGTTTCCTCGTCGAGTTCGTACATAGGGAAGTCAACGATAAAGCAAAGTTCAAATCTGCTTTCGTCAATCAGGTTCATACGCTTTGCAACCTCTGTGCGAATCTGACCAGCAAACTTAGGAGCAGTCTTTGCATTGTCAGCGATGAAGTAGAGAACGTCGCCTACTTCAAGCTCGCAACGCTGTGCAAGTTCTTTTCTCTGTTCGTCGTTAAGGAACTTGTCGATAGGACCGTTGTACTTGAAGCCGCCGTTTTCGCCTTCCTCAACCTTGAAGTATCCAAGACCCTTCATACCAACTTCGTTTACAGCAAAATCTTCCATATTCTTGAAGAAGCTCTTGCTCTGGCTTGCCATCTGAGGAACACGGATACCACGAACGCACTTGTTTGCAAAAGGCTTGAAATCGCTGTCAACAAACAGGTCGGAGAGTTCCTTGATAACAAGAGGATTTCTGAGGTCAGGCTTGTCTGAACCGTAGGTCAGCATAGATTCTGCGTAAGAAATACGTCTGAACGGAGCAGTACTTACCTTCTTATCAGAGAACTTTGCAAATGTAGCGGAAAGCACTTCCTCTGCAACTGCAAATACATCTTCCTGAGTTGCAAAGCTCATTTCAAAGTCAAGCTGATAGAACTCACCAGGGGAACGGTCTGCACGAGCGTCCTCATCACGGAAGCAGGGGGCAATCTGGAAATACTTATCAAATCCCGATACCATATAAATCTGCTTGAAAATCTGCGGAGCCTGCGGAAGAGCATAGAACTTTCCGTGATGCTTACGGCTGGGGATAAGATAATCTCTTGCACCCTCGGGAGATGAAGTGGAGAGGATAGGAGTCTGAAGCTCAATAAATCCCATCTCGCTCATCTTGCTTCTGAGGAATGAAATTACATTAGAACGGAACACGATGTTGTCGTGCATCTTCTTGTTTCTGAGGTCAAGATAGCGATACTTCAGACGAACATCTTCACGTGTTTCTCTTGAAGTAGCGATTTCAAAAGGAAGATTTTCAGCGGTAACCTTACCGAGAATTCTTACTTCCTCTGCCTCGATTTCAACCTTACCTGTTTTAATCTTGTCGTTGTAGGTTGCCTCGTCACGCTTGAGCACAGTGCCTGTTACGGAAATAGCGCATTCCTTGTGGATACCTTCAAGCAGGCTTTCATTGTGAAATACAACCTGCACTTCGCCATAGTGGTCACGCAGGTCAATAAACATAATTCCGCCGTGGTCACGGATATTTGCAACCCAGCCTGCGGCACGGACCTTCTTGCCTATGTCGCTTTCGCTTACTGCGTCACAATATTGTGTGCGGTATTCGTTCTCTCGGAACATAATATATCAATCCTTTCAAGAAAATAATGTTTATAGATACAATCTAACAATTAATTATACCACTAAAAGCAGAATTTGTCAAGGATTTTAAAAAATAAATAGTTGATTTTTATTTATAAAACGAAGGATTGTACTATATCTGATATCAACAGAATATCCTGTTATTGTCCGAAATATCTTGTCTTGTGATTTTTAAATGTATATTCTGATGTAAGTTTCCCTTTTTTGCTCCTGTAAAACGACCTTCATTTCAGCTTGAATGAAGTATAATATCATTACGTCACCGGGTAGGGGGTGTTTTTCTGACGATTTATGTGGACGTGCTTGTGGTACTGAATTTATACATAAATTACTTCCTTATCAGCACGTCGTCGATGCTGCTTAGGAGAAAAACAAGCCGTAGACGTATTCTGACAGGTGCGGCAGTTGGTGCTGTT
>JAZQBH010000129.1:0-5483 GCA_045545655.1 Oscillospiraceae bacterium | reverse complement strand
CTATCAACAGAGCCGTAAAGGGTCTGATGATTGAAAGCTATATTGAGGACGGCGCACAGAAGATTGAGGAGGGCATTTACGGAAAATCCATAACCGACCCCTGTCTTGGCTGGGAGAAATCCGAAAGACTTATCCTCGATATCGCTGACCAGCTTTGATTTCTGCCAACGGGTATTGAACTATGATTGAAAACAAGGTATATCACGAAGACGGTACATTGGAAGCTGAGTTCGATTGCAAATACACTGATGATGCAATGGAAGTTATCGTAAACTCTGATGTTGATGAGAAGTATGCCGAAAGGTGTATTGAGCATTTCAACAATCTCTCAGATGAATTGTTAGACAGCATAAGCAACGCTCTTTGCAAATATTATGAGAGCATAAGAGATGAGGCAGAAGAGGTGTTTGGCGACCTCGGTATGCCCAAAAAAGTAGAGGGCAGAGATATACTGAACTATTGCTATCCAACTTCAATGTCGGTTGAAGCGCCCACGTCTTATGATATTATAGGTTACTCCATTGAGGGTAACTGCAACTGGGAACCAGAACACGGTTTTCAGCTTATTATCAGAGGTGACAAACTCATATTCGCAAGCTCCTTTACAGGTATGCCTGTATGGTGTGCTGACGATTCGTATGACGAAGATTGGAATTATGCAAATTAAGCGAATTGACAGTGTTCCAAACTGTTTATCCTTAACACAGAAAGCGGCTATATGAAAAAATGGTATGACGAGGAATTTCTCTTTGAAATTGAAGTTATTTCAGTTTCGCACGACAACAAAACCGAAAACCACTGCCGTAACGGCGACGAGGTCGGCGATGTTTACACCTGCGGATATGGCTGTCCTGTAAACAAAGACGGCGGCGGATTCTGCTCCAAGGCAATGATGATTGCGTTTCCGATTATGGAAGCCGTCAGAAGCGGCGGAGATTTGAAAAAACTCGGCGGAAGTGACAAATTCACGAAAGAATTTACCTGTCCCGACGGAGTTGTGAAATACCGCTTAACCGCAAAGAAAACAAACAACGAAAATTTTCACAAGGGTGAATTTTATAAAGATTAACAGGAGAATGAAAAATGACTTTATACGACGAGCTTATTGAGCGTGGACTTATCGCTCAGGTAACAAACGAAGAAGAAATCAAGAAGATGATAAACGACGGCAAGGCTACCTTCTACATCGGATTTGACCCGACAGCAGACAGCCTTCACGTTGGTCACTTTATGGCACTCTGCCTTATGAAGCGTCTTCAGATGGCAGGAAACAAGCCTATTGCTCTTCTCGGCGGCGGCACTGGTATGATTGGCGACCCCTCGGGCAAGAGCGATATGAGAAAGATGCTCACCAAGAAAGATATCGAGCATAACATCGAGTGCTTCAAGAAGCAGATGAGCCGCTTTATCGACTTCTCTGACGACAAGGCTATTATGGTAAACAACGCAGACTGGCTGATGAGCCTCAACTACATTGATGTTCTGCGTGAGGTAGGCGCTTGCTTCTCTGTAAACAAGATGCTTACATTCGAGTGCTACAAGCAGCGTATGGAACGCGGACTTACATTCCTTGAGTTCAATTATATGATTATGCAGAGCTATGACTTCTATATGCTCTACCAGAAGTACGGCTGTAATATGCAGTTCGGCGGCGACGACCAGTGGGCTAATATGCTCGGCGGTACTGAGCTTATCCGTAAGAAGCTGGGCAAGGACGCTCACGCTATGACCATTACCCTTCTCCTCAACTCCGAGGGCAAGAAGATGGGCAAAACTGAAAAGGGCGCAGTGTGGCTTGACCCCGAAAAGACCTCGCCGTATGAGTTCTTCCAGTACTGGAGAAACATCGCTGACGCAGACGTGCTCAAGTGCATCAAGATGCTGACATTCCTGCCGCTTGAGGAAATCCGTGAAATGGAGAAGTGGGAAGGCTCTCAGCTTAACAAGGCAAAGGAAATCCTTGCGTTTGAGCTTACCAAGCTTGTTCACGGCGAAGAGGAAGCAAACAAGGCTCTCGAAGGTGCAAAGTCACTGTTCGGCGGTGCGGGAAACACCGACAATATGCCAACAGCTTCCGTAGAGCTTGTTGACGGCAAAATCGGAATACTCGACCTTCTCGTGAACACAAAACTCGCCCCCTCCAAGCGTGAGGCGAGAAACCTTGTATCGGGCAAGGGCATTACAGTCGACGACGTTGTAATCGAAGACCCCAACGCACAGATTGAAATTTCCGACCACATCATTCTCCGCAAGGGCAAGAAGAGCTTTATCAAGGTTACTAAGGCATAAACCAACTGATAACAAACAAATGAAAAAGCGTATGCAAAACTGCATACGCTTTTTATATTATGAAATCAAGGTGTTTATTTTAATTTCTTCTTGTTGTATGCTAGAAATTCCTTTACCAACTCGCAGAAAGCGTCTGATTTGGATTTTATCTGTCCTTTTTCAATGTATTCACTGCAAAAATCCATTGAATAGAATAATTCACCGGCAACACCCGTCGCTACAAGGATAGGAGCATTAAGCTTAACGATTTCCTGCTTTCGCCACAAGTCCCTATCCACATAGATTCCGTTTTTCTCAACGATACAATCTGCAAACAATTCGTCCAGAGAACTTGCGGAGAAAAAAATATTGATATAACGGCTTTTGTCAGTGAACAGAAATTCTTTCAATTCGTCAGCGGACATCTGCTTAACACATCTCTTATTCTCTGCTTTATTCCAATACAAGCAATATATCCACAGTCTTTTCTGTAACAAGAAATCTATCAGGTCGCAAAATACTTCTTCTTTCCAATATCCTTTGAGCGAATAAGTCTTGTACTTTATCTTTGGCTGTTCACAATATGTAATCGGCTGTTCAAACAACTGTGAGGTTGGTGAATAATCAATATCAATTCCCGACAGCTTTTTCTGTTTGCCGCATACTGTACAACAGGTTATAAGCTCAACTGCCCTATAATCATCCGTTCCAATTCTTGGTATGTAGTTAAAAGTGAGCTTGAAAAGTTCATTTTTACAGCTGCATTTCAGCTTAGATGGATATTTCTCCTGTATTATATCATACCAATAATCAATGCTATCTAAAATTAAATAATTTTTATCAGAACGGCTTGTTATAACCCCGACATTCTCATCACGGCTATAGCGGATTTGAAATTCATCTTCACCATCGTCAGTAATGATGTTTTTGCAAATCTTTTCTTCTGTGTTAAACATATATACCTCATCCCTTGCCCGAATGTCTGTTCTGAAACTCTTTGAGTTTTACGTTAATCTGCTTTGCGGTACGTAATCCAAGCAGCCACTCTATCACGTGAACCAGCACAAACACTACGGCAATACACGCAATATAACTTATCGTGATAAATATATTGTCAGAGATATTCTCAACGCCAAGTCCGAATATAACGAGCACTGCCTCCAAAACCAGCAACAGTATCACCTGACGGACTACCTCCTGCTTGAAAGTGCGTTCTTTTTTGGAATACATTGCAAGCATCGGCACAATTGAAATCGCACCGTACAGAATCGGCGACAGAAAAGCCTCATACCCGAATTTTGCACCGGGGTGAAAAATCGAACCCAAGACAAACGTTGCAAGGTTTACAAGCGTTACAATCACGAAAAATGAAGAAAACGTGGATTTAAGATGTTCTTTAAAGCTCATTGTTTTCACCTCGCAGAATATTCTTCAAATCGGGAACGTACTTTCTTGAAATTATTATCTCCTCGCCGTTTATAAGCTTTGCACTGAAACGTCCGCCGAGCGCAGGCTTTACGGAATCAATCTTCATAAGATTTACTACCGACGCTTTTGACACCCTCAGAAAATGACGTGACTTCAGATAATCCTCAAGCTCATACAACCGCTGTTTAGACTCGTAAACCGTTGACTGTGTGTAGACAAATGTGCGGTTATCCACAGATTCGATATACATAATATCGGCAACTGCAACGGAATACTGTCTGCCGTCAAGCAGTACGGCAAGCTGTCCCTGACGTGAGCGCACAAACTCGGCTATTTCGTGAACGGAGTCGGTTTCCTCATGACAGCGGATATCAACAAGCTCCTGTTCCGTTTCGGGAATGCGGTTTATCAAAACTTCCATATCGTGAGAAATTCACTCCATTCTTCTGAACAATTGCCGCAAACTCATCAGACGTTTGTCATACCTGAGTAAGTCCTCAGAATATCTTCGGCTATTTCACGCTGAGTTCTTCGTGACTCCATTGCAGTACGCTGAATGTGCTTGTGTGCCTGCTCTTCGGTCATATTAAGATACTGGATAAGACAGCATTTTGCTCGGTCGATAGTCTTTACATCGTCAAGCTTGCCTTGCAGTGCGGTTTTCTCGCTTTGCAGACGGTTGATATTCTCCTGTGCTATTGCCGCCATCTTCACCGTTTGCTGAAGAACACTTGCAGTAAAAGGCTTCGGCAGAACAAACGCACCCGTAAACTTCACACGTCGCTGAACGTCGTCTGCTATATCCGCACGAACCAGAACCACTATGGGAGCGGAGGTTTTCTTGCTGACCTCGTTTACATAATCCAGTCCGAACTCACTGCGAAGCGGTGCGGATACCACAACAGCGTCAAACTGCGAATAATCAGCTGTCGCCGCCTGCTCATCGGAACAGCAAAGCTCAGCACTCTCAGCAATATCGCCGAGAGCGTGCCTTATATTCTCACAGAATTCAAGCGTTTTCGCATTTATAAATACTTTCATATACAATCCACACCGTCAAAAAATACTGTTTTCAACAACATTATTATAGCACTTTTTCCGCAATAAGTCAAGCAAACATTCTTACAAGCAAAAGGATTTTTCAAAAAAACGCTAAAAGACCGAGATAACCCCTTGAAAAATTCTGCCAAATAGGTTATAATAGATGTATATATTTTCTTGAATAGAAAGGCTGGATAATTATGGCAGTAGATATCAACACCATAGAACACCTGTGCAATCTGTCTAAGCTGGATTACAACGACGATGAGATGAACAAGGTTATGGGCGAGATGAGCGACATCATCGACCTTATGGACGAAATCAAGGATTTTGACCTGACTTATGATGACACCAAGGACGGCAACGAAATCCGTTTTGCCGACACAAGAGCAGACGAGGCTAAGCCGTCGTTCCCTACCGAGAAACTGTTGGCTAACACCGATAATGACGTTGACGACAGCTATGTCGTACCGAAGGTTGTAGAATAAGGAGAACAAGATGGATTTAACAAGAGCGAAAATCTCCGATTTAAGACGTATGCTTGACGCAAAGGAAATCAGTGCGTCAGAGCTTTGCGGAGAATACTTCAAGAATATAGAAAAAGTTGACGGCGAACTGCTTTCGTACATCACCGTCACCAAGGACGAGGCAATGAAGATGGCTGAGTCTGCACAAAAACTCATAGACGAGGGCAAGGCATCTGCCCTTACAGGAATTCCGCTTGCAATAAAGGACAACATCTGCAC
>JAZQBH010000128.1:0-2112 GCA_045545655.1 Oscillospiraceae bacterium | reverse complement strand
ATCAATTCTTTTTCTCAGGCTCGTCAGCTTATTGATGATTATATCTGGTTTTACAACAATGAAAGAATTCAACTAAAAACTAAACTGACACCGCTTCAAAAACGGTGCCAGTTCATTGCCTAATTATACCCTAGGGGTCTTGTTTGTGTTGTCTGCACAAAGTGGAGCAGTTCAGAAGAGAGGGTGTTCTTTTAATTATTAAGATATATTACTTGCCGAAAAGACCGCCCAGCTTATCGCCGATACCCTCAACGAGGTCACTTGCCTTGTCAGCAATGCCTTCTACGTTGATTTTTGTCTTAACGCCGTCGATAACCTTGTTGATAACGTCGTCGGGCAGGTCAACGCCAAGCACTTCCTCAACAGCCTTGATAGGCTCTGACTTGAACTTAGCGGCAAAATTGCCGTCTGCCTTGATTTTTGCTACTACTTCTTCGATTTTTGCCTTGATATCCATTGTAAAATCCTCCTTGTGTATCATAAACGGCGGTATCGGCACGCCTTATTCCGCCGCCTTTGCCATTGCCACTGCAAGCTTTAATGCTTCCTCGCCTGTGCCGCGGATATCCACGAACAGAAAACGATGTTCGTATAACTGCTTATCCACAGGCTTTGACATAAGATTTACATAAGCCAGATAAACCGTGCTGTTTTCCGAAAGCTCTTCGGCACGTGTCAGCACGTCGTTTGTAAGGTTTGCGGTAATCAGAACAATCGCCGCCGCCACACTCATATCCGTTTTTTCAATAAGCTCTGAAAATTCGCTGCTGTTTGCGTCTGCCACAACAGGCAGAACGGACAGTATATCGAAAAACCGGTTGAACTCGGTGCGGTCCTTCACGTTTATCGTTTCATAGTCGTTTGCCTTGCCAAGCATAGCGGCAAGGTTTACGCCGCCTTCAACAGAGGCGTCTGCAAAGGCAATTGCCGTTTCGATTACGGTGTCGGTGCGAAGGTAGGTGTCGCCGTTTTCGCCGCTCCAGTCGCACAGCATAAACACGCATTTATCGTTCACGCTGTCAAACTGCTTGAGCATAAGCTCGTCCTGCTTTGCCGACAGCTTCCAGTGCATAAACTGAATGTTTTCGCCCTGATGATATTCACGTGCGTGCGAAAAATCGTCCTTGTCGGTTGTAATAATGCTCTGCCGTGAAAATTCACGCTCGCCCGCTGCGGTAAGCTCTATTTCGTCAAGCGAAAACTTTCGTGGCAAAAACACCATCGACATTTCGCTTGCACCCTTTTTGCTGATACGGATAAGCCTCAGCGGGTCAACCGCTGAAATGCGGTCTATCGTTGCCGTGTAACAACCACGATACAAGTGCTTGCCCTCAACCGCAAGCTTAGCCGTGCCAAACGGCGGCAGTGAGATATAAAAACGCTTTTTCACAAGCCTTCCCGATTCCATATCGGGAACAACGCACACCAGCTCTAAAGGCACGCACGGAAGGAACGATTTGTTCACCACGTCGATATAAAACTCAAACTGAGAGTTCTTCTCGGCTGTGGCATAACTCTGAGAAAAGCTGGCGTTCACCAGCGCCGACTGCACAAGCGTTAAAATTGTCGCTGCAATCGGATAAAGCAGCACTATTATCAGTATAACCGCTGAAATCCTGCTTGTGTAGAGCATTGAAAACGCAATACACGCCGCCACAAGCACAGCGTAGCATATTCTGTTCTTTGCCATATCAGTTCTTTTTAATCGGCGGAGTAACTGAAGAAACAACGTCCTCCAGCACAGAGCGCACGGTTTTCTTGTTCACACGTGTTTCGTGGCGGAGCACTATTCTGTGTCCGAACACGGGCATAAGCAGACGCACGATATCCTCGGGGATAACGTATTCTCTGCCCAGCAGATACGCAAACGCACGTGATGCCTGCATTATCGCAATAGACGCTCTGGGGGATACGCCAAGTGCAACCGCAGGGTGACTTCTCGTAGCGGCGGCAAGCTCTGCGACATACTTGCAAAGGCTGTCTGTAAAGTTGATATGCCGCACATCCTCGATACATTCCATAAGCTGGTATATATCCATAACATTGCGCACCTCGTCAACGGGGTTTGAACCGAGTCTGTCCATCACAATGCGGGTTTCCTCAGCAACGGTA
>JAZQBH010000127.1:0-1695 GCA_045545655.1 Oscillospiraceae bacterium | reverse complement strand
GACTTGCAGGTTGAAAGATTGGGAATAAACTCGGGGAAGTAGTTCTCACAGTAACGAACCCAACCAGGTGAGCAAGATGTGATAAGCGGCAGAGTACCGCCGTTCTGCACACGGCTGAGGAACTCGGTAGCCTCTTCCATAATGGTGAGGTCAGCTGTGAAGTTGGTATCAAATACCTTGTCAAATCCAAGGCGGCGGAGTGCGGCAATCATCTTGCCCTCGCCGTTTGTGCCGATAGGTGCACCGAATGCCTCTGCGATAGAAGCACGCACTGCGGGAGCCGCCTGAACAACAACGTGCTTTTCAGGGTCAGCGATAGCGTCGAATACCTTGTCAGTGTCGTCCTTCTCGTGGAGTGCACCAGTAGGACACGCCGTGATACACTGTCCGCAGGATACGCACGCTGTATCAGCTAAGTCCATATCAAATGCGGAAGCAATCTGAGTTGCAAAGCCACGCTCGTTTGCGCCGATAACACCGATTCCCTGTGTGGTAGCACACGCAGCTACACAGCGTCTGCACAGGATACACTTGGAGTTATCACGAACCATATGGGTTGCGCTGGAGTCGATTTCAACGGCAGGATTTTCGCCAGCAAACTTGTTTTCGTCAACGCCGTACTCATAGCAGAGCTGCTGAAGCTCACACGAGCCGCTTCTTACGCACGACAGGCACTCCTTCTTGTGGTTGGAGAGAATAAGTTCAAGAGTAGTCTTGCGGCTTTCGAGGATTTTAGGTGTGTTTGTGAATACTTCCATACCCTCGTTTACAGGGTAAACACAAGCTGCAACAGGTGCGCGTGCACCCTTAACCTCAACAACGCAGATACGGCACGCACCGATTGCGTTTATATCCTTCAGATAGCACAGTGTAGGAATTTTAATGCCAGCGATTTTAGCCGCCTCAAGAATAGTAGATCCCTCAGGAACGGAAACGTCCATTCCGTTAATCTTTATATTGACCATCGTTATGCTCCTTTTCTATCAAGCTTTGGAAATTGCGCCGAACTTGCAGTTGGAAATACATACGCCACACTTGATGCACTTGTTCGGGTCAATGGTAAACGGCGACTTGATTTCGCCTGAAATTGCGCTGACAGGACACTTCTTAGCACACAGCGAGCAGCCCTTGCACTTGGCAGGGTCAATCTTAATCTGCAGCAGATTCTTACAAACGCCCGCAGGACATCTCTTTTCCTTAACGTGGGCGATATACTCGTCCTTGAAGTAGCGCAGAGTGGATAAAACAGGGTTCGGAGCGGTCTGACCCAGTCCGCACAGTGCATTGTCCTTTATGTAGTAGCACAGCTTTTCAAGCTTGTCAAGGTCTTCCATAGTAGCCTTGCCGTCGGTAATCTTGGTGAGAAGTTCATACATTCTCTTTGTACCGATACGGCACGGAGTGCATTTTCCGCAGCTTTCATCAACGGTAAATTCAAGGAAGAACTTAGCGATGTCAACCATACAATTGTCTTCGTCCATTACGATAAGTCCGCCTGAACCCATCATAGAGCCGATTGCGATAAGGTTATCGTAGTCAATCGGAATATCAAGGTGCTGAGGAGGAATACATCCGCCCGAAGGTCCGCCTGTCTGAGCCGCCTTGAACTTCTTTCCGTTGGGGATACCGCCGCCGATTTCCTCAATAACGGTGCGCAGTGTTGTACCCATAGGCACTTCCACAAGACCTGTGTTG
>JAZQBH010000126.1:0-4628 GCA_045545655.1 Oscillospiraceae bacterium | reverse complement strand
CCCTTATTTTTACAAGTAAAGTACATTTTTCGCAAGAACTTTTCAAAAACCTCTTGACAAAGCGTCTGCTTTGTGCTATAATTGTATTAACAAAGAAAAAGCAGACTTCCCTCCCCTCAAATCAGAGCGGGGAGAAGTCAGCCAAGTGACATTGAACAAGGAGAATCATTATGCCTGAACTTTACGACTTTTTACAGAAGATGAAAAACGATTTGTACAAGACAAACCCTGCCCCCGATGCATCCGCAATGTCATCATTTATCAAGGGTTATGCAGACTTTCAGCAGGAAAACTATTCATATCCCCGTCCTTCTATGGGAGATTACTATTACGGCGGCTATTGCAGTGACAGAAACGTGCTGAAATATTCCGACGACACCGTCAGAAAGCTGGGTATGATGCTCAGCGCAATCCATCAGGAGCTTACTCCGCAGCCTTGTGTGAAGTTCAAGCCGAAGCGTGGGGAATGCACTGTGTTCAGCTCTAAGCTTGGCGGCGTGCCCTACTTCCCGAAGGATATGGAATACCCCACAGTGCGTGACGGACAGTTCAGAGGTCTGCCTATCCGTTTTCTTGCACAGCTGAATTTCGCTGAACTGCCGCATATAGAAGGTTTCCCCGAAAAGGGAATACTCCAGTTCTTTACAGGCTGTGCCGATGATGACTGCGTAGGTCTTGACTACCAGAACCCATTCGAGCAGAACACCTATCGCATAATTTACCACAGCGACATAATTGAGGACGAAAGCAGACTTATCACCGCCGATGATTTGCCCGAATATGACGACGAACAGTTCTGGTCGTTCCCATTTCAGGGCGAGTTCAAACTCTGCGTGGAGAGCGTTGCAAGCTGTTATGCTCCGCCCTCGTCAGATGAATTTGACAAGCTGATAATCAAGCACTACAACGCACTGTTCAACGGCAATATCAAGGACACCTTCAGCGACGACGAGGGACTTGCAGGCGCAGACCCCAAACTTTACCGTGCGTTGTATGAAGCGACTGAAGACGGCGGCGGAGTGAAGATAGGGGGTTTCCCGTTCTTCTGTCAGGACGACCCCAGAGAGTATAACGAGGATTATGCAAAGTGCAATCTTCTGCTGTTCCAGCTTGACAGCTGCGGCGACGGCGACGACGAAATTATGTACGGCGACTGCGGCGTAGCGAATTTCTTCATCAGCGCTGAGGATTTGAAGAACCTTGATTTCTCCCACGTGCTTTACAACTGGGATTGCTGTTGATATCAGCTAAATTGTGGAGAACAAAAACGGAGGTACACAAATGAAGTGCAGAGAAATATTTGAACGTGGAATAAAGTTTCACCACTATTGCAACACTGCCTATCCCCTTCGCCCGAACTCGCTGGCACAGTATGAACTGCACGACAACGGCGAAATCTACGAGGCGGTTAAGCGAAATATTCAGAAGCAAGACGAGCTTTGCCTGTACGTACATATCCCGTTCTGTCAGGCACGGTGCAAGTTCTGCGAATACGTAGTGCTGGATAAACCCTGTGAAAACGACCCCGATATTTACGTTGAACACCTGCTCAAAGAAATCGAAATGTATCGTGAGATTATCGGCGACAAGCCTGTTGTGGGCTATGATTTAGGCGGCGGCACTCCGTCGTATCTGTCGGTTGAAAACCTCACGAAAATCACAGACTCGATTAAGAAATTCAACCTTGCAGACGGAATGTATCTGAGCGTTGAAACAACTCCCGTTATTGCGGCGAACGATTTCGACAAAATCAAGGCTCTGCGTGAGCTTGGCTACAACCGCATTTCTATGGGCTTTCAGACGGTATCTGAAAAACTGCTGGAGTCGCTCGGCCGTGAAGGCTCGGCGTCCATCTACGAAAAAGCAGTTGAGAATATCCGCAAGGCTGGCTTCGACCGACTTAACGTTGACCTGATGTATGGCTTCCTCAATCAGTCTGACGAGGATTTTGCTAATACGATTAAATACACAATCGCTCTCGGCCCTGAGTTTATCACGCTCTACCGCAACAGATACAAGGGCACAAAGCTTGAGGCGGAGTCGCAGGGCGTTACGCTCTACAAGGTCAACCGTCAGTATGAAATTGCCTATCGTCTGCTCCGTGAGGCTGGCTACATCGCAAACAACGGCAAGAATACATTCAGCCGCATTGAGGGTGATTACGGCACTTCCTCGTACCTTACAAAGCGTGTAGTTGACGCAACATCTTATGTCGGCTTCGGACTGGGCGCACAGTCGTTCGTGGGCGATTATCTTGCGTACAATCTCGGCTGTGCAGACCACAAACTCACAAAATATTTCGATTACATCGACAGGGGCATTCTCCCGATAAACGACATTGCCGATATGCCCATTGAAGAAGTAAGAGCAAAGGCTATTTCGGTTATGTTCTATTTCGGATTTATCTCGATGAAGGCTTATCAGAAGCGATTCAACGAGGATTTCCGTGAGGTGTACGCCGAACAGATACGTTTTCTTGAAACGAACAGCCTTATGACATTCGTGGACGACGACACGTTTATGCTCACTGATTACGGTGCTTCTCACCTGTACGGAATTATTCCGCTGTTCTACAGCCCTCGCAGTGTTAAGGAAATGTTCGCAATGTCCGACAAGTGGCTGAACGATGAAAAGGGCGAGGACATCTACCTTGAAAAGTACGACCGCCGCAAGTATGACGCTCCCTCTGTGGCAGTGGACCTGCTGGTGTTCAACAAGGACAAGAGCCGCATTCTGCTTATCAGCCGTGCCGACCACCCTTACGTAAACAAGCTGGCACTTCCCGGCGGATTTTATGTTCCCACCGACGCAACTCTTGAATTTGCCGCCGCACGTGAACTGATGGAGGAAACCTCTGTTTCACTCAACATCACTGAAAGCGACCTTGTGAAAATCACTTCCACCAAGGGCAGAGACCCACGCGGCTGGGTAATCAGCGCCGCTTATATGGTAACGATTGACGAAAGCTCGGTTTCTCCCCTTGCAGACAGCGACGCACTTTACGTTGACTGGTACAACGTAGCTGACCTCAAAGCAGAGAATATGGCATTCGACCACATCGACATAATCAGATACGCACTTGATAACAAATAAAAAACAGGGCTGTTTTATCAACTAAAACAGCCCTGTTTTATGGAGAAATAACTAAATGCTGACGCAAGTTTGCATAATAATCAGACAACTTCGTTTCTTCTTGCCTTCTTAACTGCGGAAACAATAAAGGTTATAATAAATATCGCTCCTACTGGTACAAAAGCATATCCCGCATATTTTACATAAGTAATATTCTTGTCAATATTCTGCTTTGCTGTGTCGAAATCAAGAAGTACCTTGCCGTTAACGGAAAGCTCGTAGATACTGGCGTTTTTGTCAGAATGTACAATCGTCATTGTTGTGCCGTTTTTCAGTGCAAGCAATTCAGAAGTAAGCTCGCTTGAAACACAGCTGGGATGAATGTTGAAGGTCTGAGGATAGTCCTCGAATATCAGCCAAACTTTTGGCTCAGCAGTGTCCTTGTCAAGCTCAACACGCACGTCCTGAAGAACAACGTCTGACTGTGTGCAGTTTTCCCGTGTAACACCAGAATACCATTTGTCTGCCATACTGCACACAATGCCCAGCACAATCAGAAGAATTCCTATCACCAGTCTGAACCACGGCTTGGACAGGGTATTCGAATCCAATGAAAATTCCATAAAATATCCTCCGTTAGATTTAATTTTTTACCGACCTATCCCCTTACGACAAATTCAGAATTTGATTTCTGAAAACTGCGGTAAGGGGACTGTGTCATGATATGAAAGAAGAAATTGTTGGTAAAGTTTTACTTTCTTTTGCGTGAAAGGAACATTGCTGTGCCGCAAACCGCCATAACGCCGATTACCACAACTGCGCCTGTGCGGCCTGTTGCAGGTGAGCGCTCTGAATCGTCATCAGAATGGTCGTCGCTGCAGATGGTTATTCTTCCCTGAGGCTGCTCGTATTCCTTGCCGATAACGCCTCCGAGATTTTCCTTTACATAAGTGATAAGTGCCGCATTGTCAAGGCTGATGCTGTCAAGCAAAAGCTTGTTGTCGGTGAACATATTATATCCGTCGCCGCCGTTTTTGATGATATAATTGTTTGTTGCGAGAGTGTAAATCTTGTCAAGTTCAAGGGGCTTGCCGTTTACCTTGACATTCTTTACACGGTATTCGCCGTCAACCTTTACAAACGACTCATTTTCATCAAGCTTAACTGATGAAGGAATGCAATCGTGAATCTCGTATGTAAGTCCTGAAACCTGCAAAAATCCGCCTGATGCGTCGGGATATTCGCACACGCCAAGTTCAAGTGCGTCAAGAATATCCTGTCCTGTTGCCTCTGTCATACAAATCTCATTGCAGTAGGGGTGCACGGAAATAAACATACCATAAGTAAGCTCGCCCTTAGCGATGTTTGCTCTGATACCGCCGCCATTGGAAATTGCAACATCTGCGCCTGTAATTGCTCTGTAAGCGTCTGCACAGAAATCGCCGAGGTTTGTTTCCTGCATACGAACCAGTCTTACACTGGGATTATCAGGCTGGGTTGCGATAAGATCAACTTCGCTTTTACCTACTACTTCATTTACAGACTTTTCATACTCT
>JAZQBH010000125.1:0-12346 GCA_045545655.1 Oscillospiraceae bacterium | reverse complement strand
CCGCTTGGCCTCCGACTTGTCAGTCTGGCTTTGCACTGCCGATTTCAGCCACTTCATAAAGCGTGTTACAGCAACGCCGTCACGGATATGCGCGGATTTTATCGCTTCGATTTCAGCGGAAGTTTTCACCGCCTTCATCATCGGCAAGGGACTTGCTTTTTCCTTGCGGTATGCGGGTTTTATGGCATTACCCATAGTAAAGCTTACGGATTTCGGGTCAAGCATAACCTTGCCGTCATAATCCGCAAGATAGCTCTGTGCCTCGCTGTATGGTCTTATTTCCACGTTATCCGCCGACAGACTACGGCGGATTTCCTCGCTGAATATACAGGGATTTGCAAACAGCACAGCATTATCATTTGTTATCAGCAAAAAGCTGAGGAACAACGGACAATATTCAATGTCGCCGCCACGCAGATTGAGCGTCCACGCAATTTCATCAAGTGCGGAAACAAACATTGCGTCTGCACCCGCTTTTGCGATAGCACAGCGGATTTCAGCGAGCTTTTCGGCTCTCGTTTTTCCGCACACCTCATCGGGAATTGCGAACACCTTTTCCGCAGAAAGCGGCGGTCTGTCCGTCCAGATTTCGTCAATGAAATCCACGTTGCTATCAACGTTGATTCCATTTTCGGCAAGCGTACCCCAGAGTGTTCTGCACTCTGCGATGGTTATGCAACGTCCGTCAAAGCCGCACACACTGCCTTTCGGACAATTCTCAGCAAGAAAGTCCTCCATTTTAGGCACTCCGCTTTCGCCGTCCTTCATAAGCGTAATTCCGCTGCCCTCAAGCTGCTGTGCCGCCTGAATGAAGTATCTGCTGTCCGTCCAGAGGAATGCACCGTCCAGCGTTACAACAAGCGTTCCAGCCGAGCCTGTAAAGCCGCTGAGAAACTCACGCACCCTGAAATGCTCTCCCACATATTCGGAATTATGAAAATCCGCTGAGCCTGCAATATAAGCGTACAGCCCACGCTTTTTCATAAGCTCCCTGAGTTTTGTTAATTTATCCATAAAACCTCAAAAATTGCTCAAATCTGCTTATTAAAAACTGATAGTCAAAATGCACCTTTAAGGCTGACAAGAAAGTGCCAGCCGCAGATGGTGCTTTATGTCAGTCTGTAATATCATCTAAAACACTGTGCACTCCGTCCTTATCCTTATAGGAAATTATCCTGTCAAGACGTACATTCTGCACAGAACGGAAAATGTTATGCTCAATCTGCGGATTTTCCGCCGCAAGCGTTTTTATCAGCTGTTTTATCTCCGCACGCTTTGAGTTGTCCTCACGTTTTGCAAGCGTACAGCCGCACGGCGCAAAGTGCAGATTGTTGTAGTTCTGCCACTCGATAATCCAGTGCTCACGGATATAGTACATCGGGCGGATAAGCTGCATTCCCTCGAAATTCTGCGCACGAAGCTTCGGCATCATCGTCTGCACCTGCGCACCGTAGAGCATCCCCATAAGGATACTCTCGATAACGTCGTCATAATGGTGACCCAGCGCAATTTTATTGCACCCAAGCGCCTGAGCCTTCTTGTACAGCAGACCTCTGCGCATTTTCGAGCAGAGAAAGCACGGGTTTGCTTTCTCCTTTTCCGTAAGTGCGAAAATATCCGTTTCGTACTCCTCAAGCTCAACGCCGATAAGCGCCGCATTGTCCCTTATCAGAGCCATATTCTCCTCGGTGTACCCAGGGTTCATCGCAAGGAATACAACCGAGAAATCCTCTCGCACAAAGCGCCTGTAATCGTCGAACAGTGCCGCCATCAGCATAGAATCCTTGCCGCCTGAAACGCACACGGCTATTCTGTCGCCGCTGTTTATCAGCGAGTATTCCTCCACCGCCCTTGCAAACTGCTTTGTCAGCCCCTTTGCAAATTTCGTGTGAAGGCTTGTTATTACAGCATTTTCACTCATACGTCCACTCTTTTTCTGAGGTACGCTTCGGCAAGGTCCTCCAGCCATTTTGCGTCCTTTTTGCGGAGCTGCTTAGGCAGCATTCTCCACGCCCAGTTGCCGCCAAGCGTAGAAGGCACATTCATTCTCGCCTTTTCGCCAAGTCCAAGAATATCCTGCATAGGCACTATCGTAAGGAACGACGGCGAGGCATAAGCCGTGCGTATTGCACAGCGGTAGAACGGACGCATAAAGCCGCTGTCAACGTAATCTTTTGCCATTCTCCTTGATTTGCTGTCGGCGTCCTTATACCACTGCATAATTGTAGCGTTGTCGTGTGTGCCTGTGTAACACACGGAGTTTCGTGGGTATCTGTGCGGAAGATGGTCGTTGTCGGAATGCTCGGGATTAAATCCGAACTGCAGCACCCTCATTCCAGGGAACCTGCTGTCGGCAAGCAACTTTTTCACGCTGTCGAAGATGTCGCCCAGATCCTCTGCGATAATGTTCACGTCACCCAGCTTTTCACGCACGGTATTGAACAAGTCCATACCAGGGCCTTTTTCCCAGTTGCCGTGCTCGGCGGTTTCCGCACCGAACGGAATAGCGTAATATGTGTCAAACGCACGGAAGTGGTCAATTCTCAGCATATCAAACAGCTGTGCCGATTTCTTTATACGTGAAACCCACCACGCATAGCCCGATTTCTTCATCTCGTCCCAGTTGTAGAGCGGATTTCCCCACAGCTGACCTGTCTTTGAGAAGTAATCCGGCGGCACGCCTGCCACACGCTTCGGGCAGAGCTTTTCGTCAAGCTCAAACAGCGAGGGATTAGCCCACACGTCAGAGCAGTCGGGGGCAACGTAAATCGGAATATCTCCGATAATCTGCACACCTAAGTTCTGACAGATAGCGTGAAATCTGTTCCACTGTCTGAAAAACACATACTGACACCACTTCACAAAGCGGATTTCGTCCTTCAGCTCCTCGGAATACTTTGTCATAGCCTCGGGTTTTCTGAGTCTGATATCGTTATCCCATTCAGTCCACGATTTGCCGCCGAATCTGCCCTTTATCGCCGTGAACAGAGCATAATCGTTCAGCCAGCCGCTCTCCTCGGACTGAAACGCTGTAAATCCCACATCGTCAACAAACTTTGCGAACGCCTTTCTCAGCAGAGCATACTTCGTCTGTGACACTTTTTCATAATCCACATAGTGAGGGTCTGCGCCGAAGTCGGCATTCTGACATTCAGCTATGTCAAGAAGTCCCTGCTCGCACAGCTCGTCAAGGTCAATCAGCAGAGGGTTTCCTGCAAATGACGAAAACGGCTGATACGGCGAATCTCCGTAACCCGTAGGTCCTATCGGAAGTACCTGCCAGTAGGTCTGCCCAGCCGCCTTCAGCCACTCAGCGAATTTTTCAGCCTCTGCGCCGAGCGTTCCTATTCCATACGGCGACGCCAGTGATGTTATGTGCATAAGCACACCACAGCTTCTCTTGCTCATTACTGTTCCCCCTCATTGTCATTTTCATCAAGCGACGGCTTTTTCTTTTTCATAAAGATGTTGTATGTCACCGAAAAGCCTGCTATAAACACTACAAGTTCTGCAAAAACCACAGGATAGTTGACCTTTTCAGAGAATATCATACTCCACAGCAGTGCAAGCAGAGCCACACCGCCAATTCCCGAAGAAATATACATCACAATGTCAGACGCAGACTTCTTGACAGGCTCTTCGCCCATTTCCCGTCTGTGTTTTGCGGCATTCACGCTTGAAATCACAATCGCCGCTGTAAAGCCGATAACTACTACCAGCACAGCCGCAAACAGCAGCAGAGGACTGTCCCCCACATACTGACGTGCAATCATAAGCCCGATTACACACAAAATCATTACAATGCCGATTATAAACGATGCTTTATTCTTTTTAAATCTGCCCGTTTTATTGGGTTTGTTCTGCTGATTATCCATTATTCAGAATCCTCCTGTCAAAGTGATGTATTTACACATTATCCCAGTATTTCCTGTCAAGACTGCGGAATGAAATCGCCTGAGAAATATGCGATTTTCCGATTATCTCTGCCGCTTCAAGGTCGGCGCACGTTCTTGCAACCTTCAGTACACGGTCATACGCACGTGCCGACAAACCAAGCTTTTCAAAGGCACGCTTTAGCATCTCCGCCGCATCATCTGTCATACGGCATACGTCTGCGATTATATCCGACGTAATGCCGCTGTTTGCCTTTATCGCCGTGCTAGCGTAACGCTTTGCCTGAATGTCACGGGCTTTCTGAACACGTTGTGCAATCTGCGCAGAGGTTTCCTGCGGCACACGTGAATTAAGCTCGTCGTAATTCACGGGTTTCAGCTCAACCTGAATGTCAATTCTGTCGAGCACGGGTCTTGAAATTCGGTGAAGGTATGCCCTCACCTGTTTTTCGGTGCAGGTGCATTTCTTCTGCGGATTGCCGAAGTTTCCGCACGGACAGGGGTTCATAGCCGCCACGAGCATCACGTCACACGGATAGCTTACCGAGCCGCTCGCCCTTGATATCACAATCTCGCCGTTTTCCATCGGCTGACGGAGCGTTTCAAGAACATTTCTGTCAAATTCGGGAAGTTCGTCAAGAAACAGCACTCCGTTGTGTGCAAGCGAAATTTCACCAGGTCGGGGAATACTTCCGCCGCCTATCAAGCCTACTGCGCTTGCCGTGTGGCTTACAGGTCTGAACGGACGGCTTGCAACAAGCGGATTTGCAGGGTCTATCATACCAGCAATGGAATGTATCTGTGTGGTTTCAATGCTCTCCTCAAAGGTGATTTTCGGCATAATGGAGGGTATTCTCTTTGCAATCATAGATTTACCCGACCCGGGAGGCCCCAGCATAAGCACATTATGTGCCCCAGCCGCCGCAACCTCAATTGCCTGTTTTGCGGCAAACTGCCCCATAACGTCGGCATAGTCAAGCACGTCCTGTACGCTGTTGGTTTCGGGTATGTAGCGCTCCTCGGGAGTAAGCCCTGTGCCGTGCGCAAGAAATTCCTGCAATTGCATAAGGTGCTGAACTCCGTAAACCTCAATCCCCTCTACAACGGATGCCTCACGTGCATTCGCCGCTGGAAGGAACACCCTCTTCACGCCGTTTTTCATTGCGGTTATCACCATACTCAGCGCACCGTTTATCGGGGCAAGACGGCCGTCAAGCGAAAGCTCGCCGATGAATGCGCAGTCTGAAAAATCCCCCGAAACAATTCCGCAAAGCTCCATCAGCGAAATCGTGATGGGCAAATCAAACATCGAGCCTATTTTCTTGACGCTTGCGGGCGCAAGATTTACCGTTATTCTGCCGTTTAATGCCTTGATATTCAGGTGACCCAGCACCGCACGGATTCGTGCCTTGCTCTCCTGTACAGCCGCGTCAGGCAGACCTACTATATCGAATGTCGGCACACCTGCGCTTATGCTCGCTTCAACCGTAACCATAAACGCATTCAGGCCGAAAAGTCCCATACTGTTTACCGTACTGAACATAACTTTTCCTCCGAATAAATCAACTATTTTCAGTATACCACATTTTTTGAGAAATTGCAACGGTATAAGCGAAATAACACCCCGATTTGAACAGCTTATTTTCAACTGAGCGGATATGTAAAAATATTCAACATTATTGTATTAAGTGGTTGAAAAATATTTTATCTTGTGGTATAATAAATAATGTATACATATCTCTATAAATAGATTCAGCGGATTAAACTGTTTTCGGGAGATATATCATTTCATCAACAAAATCAAGCCGCTTTTCTGATGGCTTGTCATCAAAAAGGATAATTATGGAAAAAGAACTTGAAAAACAGATAATATACGGAAGAAACGCCGTTGCAGAGGCGTTGTCATCAGACAAGGAAATAGACATTGTGTTCATCTCGAAGAATACATCTGCGGGCAATATCACGGCGCTTGCGAAAAAGCGTGGAATTGTGGTTAAGGTTGTAAGCGACGAAAAGCTTGCCGCACTCGCAGACGGTGCAAAGCACGGCGGAGTGTGCGCAGAGCTTTGCGCAGGCGAGTATTCCACAGTTGAGGACATTCTCGAAAACGCACAGAAGAACAACCGTGCGCCGTTTATAATAATCGCAGACGAAATAGCCGACCCGCACAATCTCGGTGCAATTATCCGTACCGCAGAGGCGGCGGGGGCAGACGGCGTTATTATCCCGAAACGCCGCTCGGCTTCGCTTAATGGCACTGTATTCAAAACCAGCGCTGGTGCGGCGGCTTATGTAAAGGTAGCAAGAGTATCAAACCTTACCGACACGATAAAAATGTTAAAGAAAAACAACGTGTGGGTTTACGGTATGGAGGCAGACGGCACTCCTTATGAGAAAGCAGACTTCACCGCAGGCACGGCAATTGTTGTAGGCAGCGAGGGCTTCGGGCTCGGACGGCTTATCCGTGAAAACTGCGACGAGGTGCTGTCGCTTCCTATGAACGGAAGGGTAAATTCATTGAATGCGTCAGTATCGGCAGGTATCCTTATGTACGAGGTTGTAAGACAGCGTAACCGCAAGGCGCAGGGGGGAAAATAAATGGCAGGCGATAGATATAATATAGACGATATACTAAACGAAGTAGGCTCACGGCGCTCACGTGACAACGACGTGGACGACGATTTCACACCGAAAACCGCACGCACCGTCAGCAAGTCTGCGAAGAGTGCGGCAAGCGTTACTGAAATACTTGATTCCACTGATATCCGCACCGCCGCTCAGAAGAAAAAGGAAGAACCGAAAACAGGCAAACAGCTTTCAAAGATGTCTGTAACGCAGATTCTCAATTCTGATGAGCTGAAAAGAAACCACTCCGCACGGCAGATGACCGATGAGGAGAGCGAAGCACGCCTTGCAAGCGATATCAGCCGTGCTATGGAACAGAGAAAAAATCAGAACAAGTTCAGAATTGAGGACAGCACACTCGATATTGAAAAACAGGATAATTCTGATAATTCGGACAACTCTGATGACGACGATTATATCAAGCTGTTCGTAGGCTCTGACAAGCCTGACGCACAGCCGCCAAGCAACGCCAACGACGACATAGTGTTCCACAATGCAGACGAATTTGTTCCTACCGACACTATGCAGCTGCGCAAGCAGAAGAAGATTGACGATATCAACGAGGCACTTCTGAGAATTGACAGCGAGGCTGATTCTCCCGATGATATGCTTGATTCCATTAACCCTATGGAATCCCGTCAGAAGGCGGTTGAAATCGTAAAAAGCGGCGAGAACACCAACGAATTCCAGTTCGGCAGAAGCAACACCGACACCTTTACCGTGTCGCCGTTCAAGCTGAAAAAGCTCTCTCACGGCGAGCACGTGCGTGAGTACCCCTCACGCTCCTCCGCTAACTATTTCAGCGAAGAGCACGACGAAAAGAGCATTGAATTCAACGGTATACAGAACAACGCCGCTGTATCGGCGGAAATCCATCTCGGCGACTCCATTCTTGACGCACTTAACAAGAAAATTGCCGAGGAAGAAAACTCCCCGAAAAACGACACTGCCGCAGATCCGGTTGAAATTACAAGTGAAGACGACACCCTGACAGGGGAAACCACAAGCGAAACCAACGAGCTTGATAAAATCCGTCAGGCAGACGAGCTTGCACGAAAAAAGAAACTCAGAATCGCAAACTTTATCCTCGAAAACCACGACACCGAGGAAATCGCACCGCCCTCCTCCGACTATTCCGAGGGCGACTACGAATATGAAGACGAGGACGAAAACGAGCCGCTTGACCTTGACGACGAGCACGTTATCAAGGACAGACTCGACCACGCCTCTAAGGGACTTGTCGGCAGAATGCTCATTCTCGCCGCACTGTTCCTTGTAACACTTTTTGTTGCGGTTGTAAACGCACTTGAGGTTGACCTTAAAATGGGCTTCCTCACAAGCGTAATCAGCCGCCGTGCCGCAACGGACAACTATCTGTACACGCACCTTGTTATCGGCATACTGTCGTTCTCAGCCTGCTCGTCGGTAGTTTCAAACGGCTTTTCAAGACTGTTCAAGCTAAGACCCGATGGCGATACGCTCTGTGCGCTGTCGCATACGGTTGCAATCGCTTCGATTATCCCCAACCTCATCGGCGGACATTATCTTTTGCTTGGCCACTGCGACATCTATCTGCTGATTTCGCTCGGCTCACTGCTGTGCAATACGCTCTCAAAGCTGCTTACGGTAAGCACAGCCAAGAGAAACTTCAACTTCATTTACAGAGATGGTGCAAAGTTCACCATCGACAGATGCGACAAGGAAAACGAACTGCGCCTTGCAAAGGGCGTGGTAACAGGCGTGCCGAATATCGGCACTGTGCGTAAAACAGAAATGCTTTACGACTTCATCATCTCCACTTACAGCGAGGACGCTTCCGACAGAATGTCGAAAAAGCTTGTCCCCGGCGTAATCATCGCCGCTGTTGTGGGCTTTGTTGTTGCATTCTTCACGCACACCACAGGACTTATGGGCGAGAGCGTTTCTATGATTAACCGTATCAGCTGGGCTGTGTCGGTTATGTCGGCGATTTTCGCATTGGGCGCGTCATTCTCAAGCTCTATGACGGTAACTCTGCCCATCTACCTTGCCTCACGCAAGAACAAAAAGCGTGGCTCGGCAATTCTCGGCTATAATGCGGCGGCGGCTGTTTCCGAGCTTAACGGAGTGCTGGTTGAGGCACGCACTCTGTTCCCTGCTGATTCGGTAAGAATTACCAACATCTGCGGCTATGACAAGCCCAAGCTTCACGGCGAATCGAGAATCAGCATAGACGAATCCATCATCTATGCCGCAAGCCTTGCAATGGCGTCTGACAGCATTCTCGCTGACGCATTTTTCAGTATGCTCAACAAAAAGCGTGAACTGCTTAAGGACGTTTCCGACTGCATTTACGAAAACAATCTCGGCATAATGGGCTGGATTGACAGACAGCGTGTACTGCTCGGCAACCGCCAGCATATGAAGTCACACGAAATAACCGTGCCCAATCTCAAGAAGGAAACCGCCGCAAACGTAAACAACGACGAGGTTATCTACCTTGCCGTAGGCGGCGAGGTATGCCTGCTGTTCTTTATCAGACTCAAGCCCAACAACTCCGTTAAGAAGAGAGTTCAGGCGCTAGCAGACAACGGCGTTTCACTTATTGTAAAAACTGTTGACGGCATTATCACTGACGCTGAAATCGCACAGCAGTTCGATATTGAGGCGAACAAGGTGAAAATTCTGCCGTTTGATTCCCACGAAACCTTTGTGGAATGCACAAAATTCGTTCCCCGTGGAAAAGCGGCTGTGTCCTGCAACGGCACGTTCAATGCGTTTGCAGACACCGTATCCACAGCGCACAAACTGCGTGCAAAGGCGTTTATTTCCAACGTGGTACAGCTTGGCGGAGTAGCACTTGGAGCACTGCTTGCAGTGATATTCGGCTTGTTCGCAAAGTTCGAGCTTTTCGATATGATGATTATTCTGCTTTACAACACAGTATTCGGCATTGCGGCAATCGGCGCACAGTTTCTTAAAAGATAAGCTATGACGCTTGACGAAGAACTGATGGAATATGCCCTCAAACTTGCACACAAGGCGGCCTCCCTCGGTGAAATACCCGTGGGGGCAATTGTGGTGTCGGGCGACGGGCAGATAATCGGAGAGGGCTACAATCAGCGAGAGCTGCTGCAGTCCCCTACCGCACACGCTGAAATCCTCGCTATTGAACAGGCGGCGAAAACGCTTGGCTCTCGGCGGCTTTCAGACTGCACACTTTACGTAACGCTTGAACCCTGCCCGATGTGCGCAGGGGCTATAATAAACGCTGGATTAAAGCGTGTGGTGTACGGCGCATTCGACGAAAAGAACGGAGCGTGCGCCTCTGTCGTAACGCTGTTTGACGAGCCTTTCACGCACAGGCCTATGGTGAGAAGTCGTGTGCTTGAAAAACGTTGTGGCAGTGTGCTTACTGAGTTTTTCAGAAATCTGAGGGGAAAAACAGATAATTCCGACTAAACGGAAATAAACAGATAAACGGATAAACGGATAAACGGGAACTGACAATGAATAAATACAAAAAACTCGCAGGCAACGTGGTGATACTGGCGATAGGTCAGTTAACCTCCAAGCTGCTTGTGTATATAATGCTGAAGTTCTACCAGAAGGCACTCGGCACGGCAGGCTTCAGTCAGGTGAACAATATAATCTATGCGTGCGACCTGCTGATGAATTTCGTTTCGCTGTCGATGGCAAGCGGCGTTCTTCGCTTTGCACTTGAAAAATCCAACGACGGCAGATACGTTCTCTCAACGGCGGTAAACATCGTGCTGAAATGCTCGGCGCTGTTTGTGCTGTTCGTGCCGCTTATCGGGCTTATTCCTATGCTGAAGGGCTACGAATGGCTGATATACGTGTATGTAGTGCTTGCAGCACTGAAAGACGTGTGCGCATTCTACGTCAGAGCGAGAGTGTCGGTTGTGCTGTATTCGGTTGACGGCATAATCAACACGATTATGACGGTAATCTACAACCTTATTTTCCTTGGAATTTTCCACTTCGGCGTTACGGGATATGTTTTCTCAATCGTGCTTGGAAACATCACAAGCCTGATTTTCCTGTTCACGGTGGGCAAGCTTTACAAGCAGTACCGCCCTCTGCGCACCGACAAAACCCTGCGCAACGCAATGCTGAGATACAGCGTGCCGCTTGTGCCGACAATGGTTATGTGGTGGGTTATCAGCGGCTCGGACAGCTTTATGGTGACGCATTTTGTCGGCGACGACGCAAACGGTATCTACCAGCTTGCGTATAAATTCCCCAATCTTGTGATAATCGTGCTCGGAATATTTATGCAGGCATGGCGAATGTCTGCTATCACTGAGCGAAATTCACGCACGATTTCAAAGTTCTATTCCAACATATTCAGTATGCTGCAAACGGTGCTGTTCTTAGCGTCGGGCGGAATTATGCTGGTGCTTCACCCGATTATCATGCCGCTGTTTGCGGAGGAAGGCTTCAGCTCTGCATACTTCTATGTGCCGCTGCTGCTGATTGCGGCAACCTTCCAGAGCTTCAGCAGCTTTTTATCGAGCATCTACGAGGCATCCCAGAAAACCACTCACTCGCTGATAAGCTCTGTTATCGGCGCAGTGTCGAACCTGATCCTGAACCTTATCCTTATCCCCCTGCTTGGAATATCAGGTGCGGCAATCGCCACACTGTTAAGCTATATTATTGTATTCGTTTACCGTATAGTAGACACAAGAAAGTATCTTTATATGACGGTATACTGGGCAAAAATCGGCGTAAACCTTGCGTTGCTTGCAGTTATGGGCTGGTCGGTTATGTTCCTCAAGGTCGGCGCAGTGCAGAATATAGTCAACGCAGTGGTGTTTGTTATCATTGCGGCACTCAACTTCCAGTCGTGCATTCAGGCGGTAAAGCTTGTACTTAACAAGGGAAACAACAATCCGCCTGCTGAACAGCAAAGCAAAGAACAGCAATAACAACTATCGGAGAGATATATGAAACAATTTCTTGAAACAGGAAAAATAGTAGCCCTCCACGGACTTCGTGGAGAAGTACGCTGTCAGTATTACAGCGACACCGCAGATTTTATGTGCGACATTGCCGAGGACTGCGGCTTGTACCTTGACAAAGCTGGCAAAACCCACTATGACGTTATCCGTGCCTATCCCCACAAGAACGTGGTAATCGTGAAGTTTGAGGGCATCGACACCCCCGAGGCGGCACAGGCTCTCGTGGGAAAGCTTGTGTACGTTGACCGTGACGACATCGAGCTTGAAGAGGGCACATACTTCATTCAGGACATAATCGGTCTTGAGGTGTTCGACGCTGACAGCGGCGTAAGCTACGGCAAGATAACCGATGTTTACCAGAACGGTGCAACCGATGTGTATTCCATCCGCAAGGGCGGCGGCACGGAGCTGATGTTTCCGTGCATTCCCGAGGTAGTACTGGAAACCAACATCGCAGAGGGCAAAATGATTATCCGTCCCCTTGAGGGATTGTTCGATCTGGATAATTCAGATGACAACGGAGAAAAAGATGAGGATTGACATAGCAACACTCTTCCCCGATATGTGCAACACGGTGCTTGACACCAGCATTATCGGACGTGCAAGAAACAGCGGCGCTATCGAGATATATTCGCACAATATCCGTGATTACACTCAGGACAAGCACCGCAAGGTTGACGACAAGCCCTACGGCGGCGGCACAGGAATGGTTATGCAGGCTCAGCCCGTATACGATTGTATAAAGGCTATCGCCGCAAAGCACAAGAAAAGCCCTCGCATTATCTATATGACCCCCAAGGGCAAAACTCTTACGCAAGAGCTTGTGAAGGACCTTGCCGAGGAAGACGGACTTATTCTCCTGTG
>JAZQBH010000124.1:0-2212 GCA_045545655.1 Oscillospiraceae bacterium | reverse complement strand
ACCAGTTAAGACAAATTGCAAACAAATTCAGTCCGTCTTTCAGGGAGGATTATCTCGATTGACAGCGGCTGATATGAGGATAGTTTTATGAAACAATTCTTTTCTATAGCGAAACGTGAAAACAATTCGCTGAGAGATTTTCTTATTATAAATAAATTTCAGTCAAAGCATTTTCCGTCTGACCCGTCAGATACAGTTAAAAGATTTAAACTGCTTGGCGAACGTGTAAAAAATGTTGTTGGTGACAGAATACCTGTTGTGATAGGATTCTCTGAAACTGCGGTTGCGCTTGGCGCTTATGTTGCAAGAGAACTGAAATGCAATTACATAACCACCACACGAGAAGAACTTCCTGCTTTTGTAAAGACCGTTGGTTTTGAAGAAGTTCACAGTCACGCTCCGTCGCACAAGCTTTGCATAAGAGAGGAACTGTTTGACGGCATTACTGCTGTTATTGTTGTAGATGATGAGTATACAACAGGCAATACAGCCGTTAATCTGATAAAGTCTATCAGTTCATTTGTTTCAGAGGAATGTGCTTTTTATGCGACGTCTTTTGTTGCTTCCGCAGAGAGCGAACGGTTCTTTGAGGAAAATAAGATAACGCCAGTTTTTGAGATGTACTCAAACGAAATTGAGAGAAACGAGTTTCCTCAGATATTCAATGCGGATTTGGCAATAAAACCACGTGAATTTGATATGACAATAGAGGAAAACTCGTGGTTTGATTTCAGAACAGGCACAAATTCAGTTCATCTCTTTTCCGAGTATGAGCGACTTTGCAAAAATATCGAGGAAAAATCAAAAGTTTTGCTCGAAAATGCAAAGACAATTTGTGTTATCGGCACAGAGGAAAACTGTGTTCTTCCGATTGTGCTTGGCGAGAGATTATCAAGGGCGGGTCACAGCGTTAAGGTTCACGGAGTAACAAGAAGTCCTATTATGCCATCGGATAGTGAGGATTATCCGATTTTTTCAAGAGCAAAACTTACCAGCTTTTATGATGATGAACGTGCTGTGTACCTTTACAACATCTCGGAGTGCGATCTGGCGATAGTTCTTACAGACAGTGAAAACACTTCAGTTGCCGTTGAAATGCAGTTGTGTGGAGCTCTTAATGCTAATAATACTGTTCTTGTTCGTCAGAAATGTAAATTGGTAAAAACTTCGCTGGAAAAAGAAGATGGCATAGTATTACTCAAGGATATAACAGGAAAGGTTCAGCCGATGCCGTCAGCCGAAAGGGAAAAACATATCCGAAACGGAGTTCATTACTGTGAACTGCTCCCTGCTGAATATGAGCCATCATCTGAATATCTTGAATTATACGAGCGTGGCTTGAAACTCTGGAGCAAACAGACAGCAAAAGCCGTTTCGTCTGTTGCGGAGCAGATTTATTCACGAAAAGGCGATAAGGCGGTTATTGTGTCGCTTGCAAGAGCCGGCACACCCGTTGGTGCGCTGGTAGTCCGCTATATACGAAGAAAATATGGAGTTAATCTTGCTCATTATTCCATATCCATAATTCGTGGCAAAGGAATAGATAAAAGTGCAATGGAGTACATCCTTTTCCGCCACAAAGGTGAAAATATTCAGTTTGTTGATGGCTGGACAGGGAAGGGCGCTATCAACAAACAACTGCGTGAAGCTTTGGTTGATTTTCCGATGATTGACAATTCGCTCGCCGTTCTCGCTGACCCTGCTGGGGTGTGCGAGTTGTGCGGAACTCACGATGATATATTTATCCCTTGTTCGTGTCTTAACAGCGTGGTTTCGGGATTGTTCAGCAGAACGTTTCTCCGTTCTGATCTGATAGCGGATTTTGACTTTCATGGGGCTGCTTATTTTGAGGAGCTTTCAGATAATGACCGAACCTACGAATTCATCAATGCAATTGAAGCGGAATTCAACTTAAACGAAGATGTTCAACTTCTGCCTGAATTCAGATATGGTGAGGGTCTTGAGGAAGTCCGTCGGATAGCCGATGAATATAACGTGTCCGACATTAACCTTGTAAAACCAAGCATCGGAGAAACTACCCGTGTTCTGCTTCGCAGAATTCCCGAATTGATTCTGCTAAAGGAAAAAGGAAATCCGCTGACTGCTCATATTGAGGAGCTCGCTGCTGAAAAGGGTGTGAGAGTGGTAGAGTATCCGCTTGAACATTATTCTGCCGTAGGTATAATATCAAACGGAAAGGCAGATATTTGAT
>JAZQBH010000123.1:0-5676 GCA_045545655.1 Oscillospiraceae bacterium | reverse complement strand
ATTTCAATACGATAAATATTATTCCGAGTACGCTTTCGGTGACAACAAGCTTCCTTGCCGTTTACCTCACATTCCGCAGAAGTCCGTATTATGCCCTTGCGTATGCCGCAAACGATGTCGTCCTTATTGTTCTGTGGGTACTGGCGAGTATCTTAGACATCAGGTATATTTCAGTTGTTGTCTGCTTTGTGGCGTTCCTGTTTAATGATATTTATGGTTATTTCAGCTGGCAGAAAATCCGCAGACGACAGCAGGAATAATCCCCGTCACCCAGACTATTAGCCGAACAATGCAAAGCCACTTTGATGCAATATCAAAGTGGCTTTGTAATTCCGTATGAAATTCAGTTTCTGCCAGCAGGCTTTACGTTAACATCGGGGCTGATAACGCCCTCAATAGGTCCGTTCTCTTCCTCAAACTTGCGGATATTCTCACGAATGAGGACAAGAACGTGACTATTTACAGAACGTCCTTCATAGTCTGCGATATATCCTATTTTCTGGAGCATTTCTTTTTCTATTCTGATTGATACACTTTTTACAGCCATATTATACCTCTTTTTAAATGTATTGTATATTCATTTTACATCTATTATGTGTTATAATGTTGTATGTGAATACGTGACGTATCTACTTTTCACTTGGAGGTTTATTATGAAAGTAGCAGTAATCGGCTCAAGAGGCTTGACTATAACAAATCTGGGGGACTATCTTCCCCACAATACTACGGAAATTATTTCAGGCGGTGCGAAAGGTGTTGACGCTTGTGCGAGGGAGTACGCTCTTGCCCACAGCATAAAAATAACGGAGTACCTGCCCGAATACGAAAAATTCGGCAGAGTAGCTCCGCTGAAACGAAATATAACCATAATCCAGAACGCTGACCTCGTCATTGCATTCTGGGACGGAAAATCCAAAGGGACAAAGTTCGTCATCGACAACTGCGAAAAGCTCGGCGTTGAGGCGAGGGTGATTATGTTGTAATCTGATGTCAAGTCTGGTTTTTACTGAGAACTACAAAAACTAATCTTGTGCCGTCGAGTCGGCAAGTCCCGCACATATTGCATATAGTTTGGTTATCTAAGTATTTCAAACACCCGAATTTTGTTATCTGTAAACATAAATACGAAGGCAGAAATATTGACATTGTCCGTGAAATGTGTTAAAATGAAAGCAGGGTATTTCGGGCAAGGCAGGGCAATCTGCCGATTTACCATTGTGAAAGGATACATACAATGAAAAAACGTTTGATGATGGTGATAGCGTCGTTCGTGTTTGTAGCTTCGCTTTCTGCCGCACCTGTTTCAGAAGCCGACAATGCGGCGTATACCGCTTATGCCGACTCGGTCTACACAATCAACTACCCAACCCAGGAACAAATCATAAACAAATACAATCAACTCGGACTGGATCTGAACAGCAGAACCACTTACACTGAAAATTTTTCAACCAGCGCCCCGTATGCTATGGGTGACATCTCCGATTTCGACAGGCAGAATGCGCTTAATGCACTCAATTTCTGCCGTTACATAGCGGGACTTCCTGCTGATGTGGAAATCCTTCCTGAATATAATGAATTTGCACAGGCGTCGTCGCTTGTAAACGCCACTAACAACGTGCTTAGCCACGAGCCTGTTCAACCTGCAGGTATGCCAGCCGACCTCTATCAGATGGGATATGACGGCTCAAGTCACTCTAATATAGCAATGGGTTACAATAACCTTGCCGACTCGATTATCAGCGGTTATATGGAGGACTCCGACAGCTATAACATAGACCGTGTTGGTCACAGACGCTGGATTTTGTACCCCGAACTGAAATACACAGGCGTGGGACAGGTTGGACGTTATTCAGCATTGTATGTTATCGGCGACAAGAAAAGAGAAGGCACGTTCAAGGGCGATTATGTTGCGTGGCCGCCGCCATATATGCCGATGGAAATATACAACTCCTATTCGGGGAATTACGCGTTTTCTGTAACGCTCGGCGACTCCTACGACACACCCGACCTTGCCAAAGTGAAGGTTACAGTTACTTCTGCGAAACTCGGAAAAACCTGGAATCTCGACAGAGGCTCAACCGCAACTACGCAGTACCTCAATGTGAACAACGAGTATTACGCAGACCCCAAGTGTATCATCTTCAATGTGGGTATGTTCCCCGAAGATGACAGGGTTTCCGTAAACATCACAGGAATTACAAAGGGCGGTGCTGAAAGCCCTATTACATACGATGTTAAATTCTTCAGTCTTGCGACTTCACATATCCACAATTACAAGATATCAAGTATCAAGGCGGCAAGCTGTTCAGCCACAGGAGTAAAGACATTCATCTGCGATGAATGCGGCGATACTTATAGTGAGTCTATCCCTAAAACAGAACACAACTACTCCAACGACTGGACGATCGACAAGGAACCTACCTGTGGTGCAGAAGGCTCTAAATCACGTCACTGCACAGTTTGCGACGAAAAAACCGATATTACACCTATCGAAAGACCTCCGCATACGTACACTGAATCTCTTACAAAAATTGCAACGTGTGAAACAGAAGGCATTATTTCGAAAATCTGTTCCGTGTGTAACGATGCTACAACTGAGGCAATTCCTAAAATAGAACACACATTTACTGATGAATGGATAACAGACGCACTGCCTACCTGCATTGCAGAAGGCTCAAAGTCACACCACTGCTCGGTATGCGGAGAGAAAAAGGATGTAACCGCTCTTCCGAAAACCGAACATCTCTACTCATCCAAAACCACAAGCGACCCATCCTGCACAAAAGATGGTGTTGTTACCGACACCTGTGCTGTCTGCGGCGACACGAAAACAAGCGCTCTGCCTGCACTCGGGCATACATTCGGGCAGTATGTAGTTACCGTTCAGCCCACTGCCGACAAGGAAGGCTCTGAACAGCGCACCTGTACACAGTGCAACACTACCGAAACAAGAGAGATAGCAAAACTTTCTTCGGATACTTCTTCCAGCAGTACCACTGAGAGCACCTCAGAGAATAACACTTCTTCTGATACTTCGTCTGAGGGCAGTTCAGGTAATACCGAAAGCTCAGTTACTTCAAGCAGTGCTGGTAACGCTGAAAGCTCAGACAACCCCATTGAAAACAGCAGCCAGAGCGGCTCTGACAGTACAGAGGAAAGCAGTAATTCCAGCAGTACTGACAGTGGAAACGACTCAACCACTTCTGATAATCCCAATGCTTCACCCGTTGACTTTATAAAGGAAAACCTTACTGTTATCCTGCTTGCATTCTGTTCTGCGGCGGCAGTGACAATTGCTGTTATAATCGGCATTTTAAGCAAAAAGAAAAAGAAGTAATAAATAAAAGCTCGTTGGTAGAAACCCAACGAGCTTTCTTTTTATAGCTTAAACACCGATTACGGTATCAATGGGCATTGAAATTACCAAGCCCTTTGCATCGCTGTGCATACCGCACTTTTCGCTTATGTTCTGCATAATGGGAAGCTTATTCTCGGAATCTGCAATAATCAGAACAATCTCTCTTTCTTCCTGAACACTTGAACCCCAGAAACCTGCAACCTCTTCTGTTTCAACATTAAGGCTATGGATAACCGTGCCGCCTCTTGCGCCCTTTTCACGAGCGGCAACCATCACATCGCCGCTGAAACCACGGTTTACTATTGCGGCAATTGTAACATACTCTGACATAGTAACTTCACCCTTTCTCTGCGAGGTTAAATCTTCTTCTCTGTGCGAGAACACGTCTAATATCAACTTGTTAATACCGTTAAGCGGCATTGTAAAGGCAATTCCGCTGTTTACGGCTGTCATCTGCAGTTCGTTTTTCAGCTTTACAAGCAGGCGGCTTGCAATCACTTCAGGCAGCATACAGATCAAAATACGCTTGTCAACACTGCCAAGACCCAGCATATCCATCATTTCGCTGGAGGCAGTTCCCTCTCCGTTGAAAAGATACTGCAACGGCACATTTTCATTCTTGAACATTTCAGCCGCTTTATCAGCAAGCTTCGGAGTAGTGATCAACGTAAGCAGTTGAAACGACATTTTCTTTGGGTTTTTATCCATTATATTCAACCCTCCTCAAGATCAATTACAACGTCACTGTCATCAGGCAGTGCTGTAACATTTGCAACAGCAACACTCTGCTTCTTTGTTTTTGCAACGTATACAAGTCCCATAAGCTGAATGGCAATCAGCGGTGTAAGCGCAACCAGTGCAACAACGCCGAATGCGTCTGTCATAAGGTTGCCGCCAAGCGCCTCGCATACGCCGATGCTGAGCGGCAGAAGGAATGTGGACGTCATAGGTCCGCTGGCAACTCCGCCCGAGTCGAACGCAATACCAACGAAGATTTTCGGAACAAATCTCGAAAGCAGAAGTGCAATTATGTAGCCAGGAATTACAATCCACTGAATTGAAATGCCTGTGATAACACGCATCATTGCAAGTCCCACACTGATTGCAACACCAAGGGACATACAAAGGTTCATCATCTTAACGGAAACAGCACCGTCTGTAACGCTTTCAACCTGATGATTAAGTACCTGAATAGCAGGCTCAGCCTTAACGATGTAGTAACCGATAACCATACCTATCGGAATCAAAATCCACTTTATCGGCATAGAAGCAAGCTCGCTGCCGAGGAATGAACCAACAGGTGCAAAGCCTACGTTTACTCCGCAAAGGAAGAGAACCAATCCCACATACGTGTAGATAAAACCGATTGTAACACGCTTTACCTGACGCTTCTGATAGCGGCGTGTTGCAAGCTGGAAGATGATAAACACCACAACGATTGGCAACAGTGAAATCAGAACCTCCTGAGCATAGTGGGGCAGATTTTTTGCAAATACAAATACAACATCTCTTGTGGTTACAACCTCTTCTATCGTAGCACCCTCGTAGAATGCGCCGTCGGGTCTGAAGAAACAGCCGAGAATAAGCACCGCAAGAATAGGACCTACACTGGATAACGCAACCAGACCGAAGCTGTCGTTTGCTGAGTTCTTATCGCTTCTCACCGACGCCAGACCCACACCCATTGCCATAATAAACGGAACGGTCATAGGGCCTGTGGTTACACCGCCCGAGTCGAACGCAACCGCAAGAAAATCCTTGGGGATAAAGAACGAGCCAACAATCAGAATTGCATAAAGTATAGTCAATAACAGCGAAAGACTGATATTATAGCGTATTCGGATAATGGACAGTGCAAGGAATATTCCCACGCCTACTGCAACGGTAAGTATAAGTACTATATTTGGTATTGACGGAACCTGCTCTGCAAGTACCTGCAAATCTGGCTCTGAAATGGTGATAATCGCACCCATCAGAAAGCCGATAAGCAGAACAATTCCAACCTTTTTCGTTTTGGATATCTGAACACCGATACCCTCACCGAGAGGAGTCATAGCGATTTCAGCACCAAGCTGGAAAAAGCCCATACCGAAAATCAGCATTATTGCTCCCACTGCAAACATCATAATGGTTCCCAGCTCTATCGGCACAAGAATAACGCTCAGAAGAAGCACTATTCCCGTTATCGGCAGAACCGCCGACAGAGATTCCATTACCTTTTCTTTAAGTTTAGGATTCAATTGTGCACCGCCTTTTCATATATTTATTAACAGACCTTCGCCTGAAGTCGGATCGTAGCCATGTCGTTCTGTGAGCCA
>JAZQBH010000122.1:0-4582 GCA_045545655.1 Oscillospiraceae bacterium | reverse complement strand
AGCGGAATGTGCAACACCGTTCAGGGCGAGGTTATCCGTATCGGCGGACGTATCCACGACGAGCTTATGCGCAACGCAGGCGGCAACTGGGACGCTGACTATATGAAGATGCTCGGCTCGCTGTGCAAGTACTACGTTATGGGCGAAATCCACGATATTGCGGAGTACAGAGAGATGATGAGGATTGTACACGATTCCATTGACCGTGGCTGTAATGATGACGATTTGTACAGACTTATCGAACTGAATGTTCACTGGGTACTGGCAAACCCCGTGCCGATAGCACTTACAAGAGCAACTTATACACGTTAATAACAGGTTATCAAATGTAATAAGGTTTAAACGAAACTTGTCATCAGGGGGTCTGGGGGACGACGTCCCCCAGCGTGGGTCGCAGGGGACAACGTCCCCTCGTCCTTTGCCCCTCTCCCCCTAAGGGGGAGAGGGGTTGGGGTGAGGGGGATTTCAACGGAGGAATTTATTATGACTAAAAGAAAATTGAAAGCAATGGCAAAGGAAAGAGTAAAGCAGATTGTAAATCTCATTTCGCAGAAAAGATTTGCCGAGCTTGCGGATATCACGCTGATTGAAGAATCGTGGTGTGGTGAAAGCGGCGCTCAGGCAGACGGTTTTAAGGAGTTCGGCGAATGGCTTACAGAGCAGTTGGCACTGTGGGCAGAGGACGAGGGCAAGGAGTTTGTCGTTGACGAGTTTGACGAAAGCTGTCTGGAGCACCTTGACATCGAGGAAGAGGGAATCTGGGCGGATTACTCTCCCACAAATCACGGTGAGCCGCTTGACTTCTGGTTTGAAATTCCGATGAATGTAGAAGGCGATAAGCTGATTTCTGTATTCAACGTAAATATTTAATAACACAAAATATGAAAGGAAAATTTTATTATGGGTTTGTTCGGTTTATTCAACAAGAAAAAGAAAGAGGTTCTCAGCAATAAGCGTGAGCCTGAAACAAGACTTCTCGGCTTTGTTCTGCTGTCGGATAACAGCTGGAGCAAGGAGCAGTTCTTTGAGGATTTCAAGAAGGAATGGGGCATAGAGCTTACCGAGGGTGCTGACGCCGCAGAGGAAGAGAAGGACAAGGAAAGCAATATGCAGACCTTTGCCGCATTCCACGATGGTATGATGCTTTTCGGCGGACTTGTGGACGCACCCGTTCCCGAGGGCGAGGCAGAGCGTTTCGCACAGGCGAACTACCTGTGGAAATCCGCCGTGGAGGAAACCAAAAAGCACACCGCACATATTATGCTCGGCATTATGGGCGAAGGACCTATTCTCAAAAAGGCGGATTTATTCATCAAGGCGGCAACAGCCGCAATGAAACAAAAGTGCGTTCTCGGATTTTACAACAACGGTGTTGTATATCAGCCCGAAATGTACTGCGACTGTGCAAATTCAATCAAGGAAAACGTTATTCCTATCCTCAATCTTCTGTGGTTCGGCATTTACTCGGACGAGGAGAAGGCTGGTATCTACACCTACGGTATGCGCCAGTATGGCTGGGAGGAGTTAGAGGTTTACGTGCCGAGGGACAAGGCAGACCTCAACGAAATAAGAGATTTCGTTGTAGATGTTGTGGCGTTTGTTCTTCAGAATAACGAGGTGTTAAAGCACGGCGAAACAATCGGATTTACCGCCGAGCAGAAACTGCCCATCACTATCGACAAGGCTATCGCCCTTGACGGAAACTCAGTAAAGATTGATTTGCAGAAGTAACACCGCAAAAGCAAGGAGGACATTATGAGAAAACCGACTATGACCGAGCAAGAATTTAATACCCGTATGACGGCAATGGTGACCGAAACGCTCAACGGCAGAGAGGGTATCTTTGTTGTTACTAATTCGGGAGGGCAGTCCTGCTCAAACAGACTGTATCTTGTCAACGAAAACACTGTGAAATACACAAGTGCAACTATGGAGCACGAAGACTACGAAAACCTTAGGTGGGATTTCTTCTCCTATTTCAAGAGCGGTATTCACCTTATGCACTACGTAAACGGCGAGTGCGTTGACAAGCGGCATATCCGCTTTTTCAATCAGGCAAGGCTGTTTTCGGGAATAGAGTATCTTACAATCTATCAGGAATATGGCTTGGAGCCTGTCGGCGAAAAGGAAAAGGCAGAGCTTGCCGAGTCCATTAAGGCGGAAAAGATTAAGGACACGCTTGTGTGGGCTTGTTGGACGGGGGACAAGGAGAAGATACAGCAATACCTCAACGACCCGAAGTTAAAGCCCGCACAGCTTAACAAAAAGCTGGATTTGTGCGGAACTCCGCTTGTTATCCTCGCACAGGACGGCGACTTTGAAAGCTTTAAGGCTGTCGCTGAAAAGGGCGGCGACGTAAGCAAGAAGATAGCTTGCACGGAAACTCCGCTGATGGAAGCGTTCCGCAGTAACAGCTACGATATTGTAAAGTACATAGCTGATAACTACCCCGAGCAGTTCCACAAGGAAATCAAGACCTTTATAGACGCTTGCTTGCAGGAGCGTTCGGACGAGCGTTTCTATCAGCTTTTGCTTGACGCTGGGGTTGATATGGGTCTGGACATCAACGCAAAGCCACAGCCTATCGTACACGTCTACGCAAGGGTGAACAACGCAAAGGGACTTAAATTCGTGCTTGAACACGGCGCAGACCCGAATATGCTCAACAAGGACAAGATGACCCCCTTACAGGTTGCCGAAAAAGCCAACAGCGAGCTTACCATTGAGGTGCTGAAAGCGTTGCAGTAATTTTTCGTAGTGTTTAAGGAGAATTCAGAATGAACAGCATTATTGACCCCGCTTTCGGCGAAATGGAATACGACCATTCGTGGGTGAAGAAAGAGAGCATATCCCTGTTCGGGAAAAGCTATGAAATAAGAATCGCCGCAGAGGCATACACAGGTCAGGAAATTCTTGATGTACAGCGGCAGTCCTACGAGAGATACAAGAGCGAATATCCCGGATACATAGCGAAAATTCCCGATGTTCTGCTGGATTACTACATCAGCAATTACGACAGCATAGCAAGCGCGGTTGATATACCCAAACAAATCAACCGTGAGAACATCACACGGGATCTGATTGTGAAACTAATCAGAGTTAAAACCGTGTATTTCGACAGAAACGGGCAGTATGGCTGGCTGTGCGACTGTGCGTGGGACGACGAGCACGGGATAAGCATTATCCTGTCAACAGAAGAAATTTTCGTAGCAGAACAGGATTATCTGCTATGATAACAAAGGCGTGCCGCCTTGGTCAATTCGTAACAAGTGTTGTTGCGAACACAGGTTGGCACTCGATAGTGAAAAAACTTATTTTTCACTATTTTACGAAAGGAGAAGTATTATGACTAAAGAAGAATTTATGGCAAAGGTTGAGGCTGACGAGGAGTACGCTCCCGGTTGGGACGCTATCGAGGAGGCTATGCTTGAGGTTTATCCCGAGGGCGGCGAGGAGCATTTCGGAACGGCTATTCACGCAAGAGCAATGTTCGGCGGCGACCAGTATCTTGACGGATATTCGGTGTACACCTCGCCCAAGGGCTACAAGCATATCGTGTCTTTCGGAATGACCGAGCTGTACGGCAACCCCGACGCATTCGGCAAGGAATACAACGGCTGGGGCTACGAGATGACCATAAAACTCAAGGAAACCGACACTAAGGAATGTATGTGGGCAATGGATATGATGGCAAATCTCGCACGCTACACATTCCAGACAAGCCGTTATTTCGAGCATGGACAGTATGTAGGCAGTGCCGACGGCGACAAGGGTGCGATTAAGCAGGGTGCGGATTCGATTATCACCTCGCTTTTGCTGGTGAACGACACCGAGCTTAAATCCCGTGACACTGTTTACGGCAAAACCGAGTTCATTCAGCTGGTGGGAATTACTACTTCTGAACTCAAGGCAATTATCGAGGACAGAAGCAACGTGCAGAAGCTGATTGACCTTATGAAGGCAGACGGCAACGAGGACCTGGTAACAGACCTTGCAAGAACAAAGTCTTATCTGTAATAATGAAATAAAGGAGTTTTAATTATGATTAACTGGACACACATTGAAGATGAATTCTACGCAGGAACATTCAAGAGCACTTTCTTCCGTGACGATGAGGGCGGCGATATACTCGAAATCGGTGCAAAAAGCCACGACCTTGCTGATTGCGCTGAAAAGTGCGTTGAGGCGTTCAACGCTCTCACACAGGCTGAAATCACCGAAATCTGCGATAAGATTATCGAATGTATCAAGGAGGACGGGCTGGACGATGGCTTTGAGCTTCCTGAAAACTCTGTTGATATCCTTGAATCCTGCTGGTTTACAATGCTGTATGTGAATATGCTTTCCCACGACGACAATGTGGCTTTCGTTGTTGAAGGCGAAGGCGACTGGGGCGAGGTAATCGGCTTTGCTTATGACAACGGCAAGCTGGTTTATGTCGGCACAGATTATTTCAGCTGTATGAAGGGATAAGCACCTGTCTTAAATCGCTTGAATTACAAGAAAACCGCCCTGTCCGTGTAATGAACCGAACCAGTAAAAACAGACAAGTCGGATCGTAGCCATGTCGTTCTGTGAGCCA
>JAZQBH010000121.1:0-3079 GCA_045545655.1 Oscillospiraceae bacterium | reverse complement strand
AGCCCTATAAAGCGTTTGAAATTATTTATAAAAAACCAGTTGCAATTTTATTTCAAATCTGTTATAATAGTATATATTAGTGTAAATTGATTTGCATATTGCGGAAATGTTAAATAGGAGGAACTGAAAAGATGGCATCTTTTGTAATTGCTAATAATGATGATGATTTCGACGCACCTGATGATTTTCAGATGTCGACTAAAATAATGGTATTCGGTGTTGGCGGCGCTGGCGGAAACGCAGTTGCGCATATGGTAAACAGCGGTGTTCAGGATGTGGACTATGTTGTTGCCAATACTGATGTTGCCGCACTTCGTCAGAAGGACAGAAGCAAGATCAAGTGCATTCAGATAGGCAGAAAGACCACCCGTGGAAGAGGCGCAGGAAACGACCCCTCTCAGGGAAGAGCGTCTGCTGAGGAAAACAGCGATGATATTTCAGCAGAGCTTAAAGACGTTTCAATGCTGTTTGTAACCGCTGGTATGGGCGGAGGCACCGGTACAGGTGCTGCACCCGTTGTTGCTGCTCTTGCAAAGGAAAAGGGTATACTTACTGTCGGCGTTGTTACAAAGCCTTTCGGTTTTGAGGGCGCAAGCAAGATGAAGCAGGCACTTGCAGGTATTGCAGAAATGCGCAAGTATGTTGATGCGCTCATCGTTATCCCTAACGAGCGTCTTAAGTCGCTTAAGGGAATGAAGCTTACACTGAAGAATGCATTCGGCGAGGTTGACAACGTGCTTTGCAAGGCTGTTCTTGGTGTAATCAGACTGCTTCAGGGCGATGGATACGTAAACGTAGACTTTGCAGACGTTTGTATGGCTCTGCGTGAGTCTGGTATGGCACATATGGCTATCGGTAATGGTAAGGGTGACAACAAGCTTGACGACGCTCTTGATGAAGTACTTAACAGCCCGCTGCTTGAAACATCTATTGATGGTGCAAGAAGAGGTCTGCTTAACATCAGCGTTCCTGACACCTTCCCGCTTGAGGAATACGACACACTTATGGACGAAATCTCCGAGAAGTTCAATGCTGACGCTAAGTTCAAGTGCGGTATCGTATTCGATGAAAACCTCGAGGATGATGAGATTTCTCTGATTGTCGTTGCAACTGACTTCCTTGAAGAGATTGACGAGCCTGCTCTTAAAACAGCTCCGTCTGTAGCAGTTTCTCCCGCTCCTGCGGCTCCTGTTTCTGCTCAGGCAGCACCTACAGAGGAAAAGGCCGAGGCTGACAATGCAGCAGTAACTGTAGCACCCACACCTGTTTCAGGCAGTTTCAGCGGAAATCTTGGTTTCAGCTCTGAGGCAAATGATATGGACGCACTTCTCAGAAAGTTCAATCAGGGCAGAGATCTTTAATTATTTGCTGATTATTGGAAAATCCGAGGGATATTCTCTTGGATTTTCTTTTTTATATCGGGTTTTAGATTTATAATATGAAAGGAAATGAAAATTTATGAGCACAATGGAAACAATTGTAAATGAAATCGAAAATAATATCGGCTCTGACAAGTTTGAGTATGTAATGGAAGAAAACATTTCAAAGCTTGAGGAACAAGGCGCAGGAATTGAGGCGGTAGATCCATTGCTGAAACTTATGGAAAGACATCCTCTGGAAGATTTCGGAATGCCTGGTGCAATAGTCCATTTTGTGGAGCGTTTTTATAAAAACGGCTATGAACAGCTGCTTGTAGACTCCGTAAAGAGAAGACCCACACTTCATACCGTATGGATGCTTAACAGAATACTTAATGCCAACGAAAACAGAGAATATTATGCAAGCATAATGGAAGATATCGCAAATTCAGATAATCTTGAAGAAGAAATAATCAATCAGGCTAAAGCGTTTTTGGGTAAATAATTTTACAGAATGTCGGAAAAGCACTTGAAATTTTCTCTGAATTGGTATACAATATAAATGTATAGCTATAAAACGAACTAGACAAAATCAAATCAAATTTCTTAATATAAAAGGGGACAGATAGATGGATAAGCTTTTGGCTTTTTTCAAGAACGTGTGGTTCAGACGTGCAGTATCAGTGCTGTGCCTTGGATATACAGCGTTGATGGTGTGGGTTGCGGTGCTTAATGCGGCATATTATTTTGAAATTGAAAATCCTGCGCCGTTGTTTATACTTTATTTGTTTGTGAATATAAGTGCACTTGGCTTGATGATATTATCAAGAAAGCAGCTTGTAACAAAGATAAATTCATATATCCTGCCGCCTGTGGTTTTTGTAACGGTAATCTGTGCGCTTGGCAACTGGTATATGATTATTCCGCCTGTTGTGGTTATGGTTGTTCTGTTTTTCGTGAACAACTCAAACGAAACCCTGAAAACCGTGCTTGGCACTATGTACCTGCTTATGTATGTTGTGGGTATTGTAGGCTTTATCGGTGCAACGTTCTTCCTTGGACATATTGCACTGTATGATGTTGATTTGTCAAAAAGAGATACACAGTACGAGAAGATTTCGCAGTCGGGTGAATATCGCATAGTCCGCTATTTTGACAAGGTAGGCGACAGAACAGTACAGTCGTATTACGTTGAAACAACTGCAAACGACAAGGATATTCCGCTTGGAAAGTGCAAGCTGGTGCTTGGCAGCAAGCATATTCACACAGCAGCGTATGAGAATTATCCCGAAAATCTGGTTAATTGGGATATCCGCAATATAAACGGCGAAGAGATAGAAGTTCTGCTTGTTGAGCATGTTGTGCGTGATAATCCTATTGAAGCAGAAAAACGTGAAGCAGAAGCTGCAAAGGCTGAAAAAAGTAGTTCAAACAAAGCGGCTGGTCTGATTACTGCAAAGAGTAGTACAAGCACAGGGGAGAGCCAGGCTGTATCCTCTGCCGGATAAAGAAAAGGAGAATGTCTGATGGAAAACACGCTGAAACTCGTTGGAAAAAACTCCAATGAAATATTCACGCTGCGTTATCCTTCCACTTTGGTGGATTTCTGCGAATTTGACTTTTCGTTCTTTGCACAAGAGGCTATTGAGGTGTGCAATGCGGCACTGAAAACAGGTTCGCCTGATTTTGATAAGATATCCGAAATCAAGAAGGATATACAG
>JAZQBH010000120.1:0-3171 GCA_045545655.1 Oscillospiraceae bacterium | reverse complement strand
AATTTTTGTATTTATTTTTTTTAAGTTTTATGGTATAATAGAAAAGAGCATACTTTTCAGGCAGAAATCGGCGGTTTTGTGAATACAATCTGTAATTTAATCGCATTTTATTACTTTTTGTCGATTTAAAATCTGGAAATATCTGATATATACAAAGCAAAAGAAAGGACTTCAGAAAGATAAATGAAAACCGGAAGATTTTTACGTTCGGCGGCGGCTGTTCTGTCTGCCGCTGTTATCGGAATTACATCGGCGGGTTGTTCTGTTCAATTCGGCACAAACCCCAAAATCAAGGATAGCGAAATAGTTGCAAAGCCTACCGCAGGCAACATTGATGATGATATGAATGTTACATACGGCGAGTTCAACAAGCAGTATACCTACATTCTCAAGCTTTATGAAATCGAGGACGACACCGCCGAGGACGTTGCCGAAGCGTGTGCAGACCAGCGAGAGCTTATCGCAAACAACCTTGCAACCAACAAGATTATCCTGAAAAAAGCAAAGGAATACGGCGTTGCAGAGCTTACAGAGGCTGAAAAGGCAGAGGCTAAGCAGTCCTACGAAATGCAGATGGAACAGCAGATTGAATATTTCGCTGAGCTTGCAGACTATTCTGACCTCACTGAGGACCAGATTACCGATGAAATCAGAAAGCAGAGAGGAAACGAAGCATTTGACAAGTTCCTCGAGGAATGCGGAATGACCCGTGACGATATTCTTCTCTGGTCAGAGGAATATATCATCTCCACAAAGGTGCTTGACGCAGCCGTTAAGGACATCACGCTTGATGACGCTAAGGAAAAGAGCGAAGAAATGATTGCGAAAATCAAGGCGATGTACGAAACTGACACTGCTATGTACGAGCAGAGCGGTTATTCTGAGCTTTGGGTGCCTGAGGGTGCGCGTCTGGTAAAGCACGTTCTGCTTGGATTCGACGAAGCACTGCAGTCAGAAATTGCTATTTACCGCTACAACGGCGAAAACGAAACAGCTGATACACTTCGTCAGCAGGCGGCAGACGGATTTGCAGAAAAAATCGCCGAGGTTCAGCAGAAGCTTGACGAAATGAACGAAGGCAAGGTTACCTTCAATCAGATTCTTCTTGATTACAGTGCGGATTCCGCTGGTTCGTCAATGTATCCCGACGGTTACCTTGTAGTTCCCAACGGCGTTTCATATATGCCGGAATTTCAGGAAGCGGCGTTTGTCCCCGAAAAAATCGGTGACAGAACCGTGTGCGTTACCGACTACGGCGTGCATATTATGATTTATGCAGATGACGCAAAGGTTTCGCAGGAAACAGTTGACGCATTCGTTGAAACTGCTTATGGCGAAATGAGAAACGAAGCATTCCAGACCGCCCTTGAGCAGTGGAAAACAGAATACAGCTATGAATTAGACCGTGAGCTGCTCAGACTTGATATCGCTGATGAAGCGGCATCAACCAACAGCACAGACAGCACCTCAACCCAGCCACAGGAATGATGGCATAAAAAATAAGGTGATAACTTACTTCACCTAAGAACGGAGCGCAGTTATGAATACACCTATTTGCGATTTTCTGGAACAATATACAGCCGAAAACAAGTTAAGGCTGCATACCCCCGGGCACAACGGAGAGTTTCCCCACGATATTACGGAAATACACGGCTCTGACAGCCTGTTCGAGTCGGACATAAGCGGCGGTATTATCGGCGAATCCGAAGCGATTGCCGCAAACATCTTCGGTGCACAGAAAACCTGCTATTCCTGCGGCGGCTCTACGCTTGCAATTCAGACGGCTCTTGCCGTGCTGAAATCACAGGGAGTAAAAACGATTGCGGCGTCACGCTGTTCGCATCGTTCGCTTGCAATGGCGGCTTCACTTCTGCAGATGAAGGTAAAATGGATTTACCCAAAGCAGTTTCTTTCTGCTGATGTTACATACGACGCTGCGGCTATCCGTGACGCCGACGCAATTTTCATCACAAACGTGGATTACTACGGCGGCACGTGGAAGTTCGTAAACCCTGGTATACCTACCGTTGTGGACAACGCTCAGGCGGCATACCTCCGCTTTGTGGACAAACGTCAGTTCGGCGTGGAATACGTTCACCCGCTGGAGCTTGGTTTTCCGCTTATCTGTGCGGAGTCGGCACACAAGACCCTGCCTGTACTTACAGGCGGCGCTTATCTGCATTTCGCACAGGGCACTGATCCCGCACGTGCTAAGGAAATGATGGCGATGTTCGGTTCGTCAAGTCCGTCTTACCTTATGCTGGAGAGCCTTGACCGCTTTAACGGAATGATTACCTCAAACGTTCAGATGGTAAACAATGCCTGCTCAATTGTTGACGAGCTTAAAACACGCCTTACAGAGGCTGGCGTGCCAATGTTCAAGAGCGACCCGTTAAGAATTACTGTAAATGCCCGTGAATATGGAATGACGGGCATTGAATATGCACAGTTCCTGCGTGAAAACGGCGGAATTGAATGCGAAATGGCAGACCGCAACAAGGCTGTTCTGCTGTTCTCAGCGACAACTACGCTTGCAGACGCTGAACGTGCCGAGCTTGCTATGAGATTTGTGCCGACAAGCACTCCCCTGCCGCCCGAGGAATATCCCGTTGTAAAGGCAATCGCCGATATGCCGATGTGGGAGGCAATGTATCTCAAGAATAAAACTGTGCCGATTAAGTCGGCAAGCGGCGAGGTGTGCGCTGAATTCATCGCACCGTGTCCCCCTGGTATCCCTGTTGTGATGCCAGGCGAGATAATCGACCACAACGTTATCGACGCACTGTGGTCGTTCGGAATTGAAAACATCAAGGTTGTTGCAAGAGCAAGACCATTCTGATTTATCTTCTTGTGGACTGCCGCAATTCTATCTGACGTATTTTAAAACGAAGCCGCTCGGAATTCACTATGCTGATATTCGCTCGGCTTCTTTTAAATAGGTTATATGAAATTTTTACGGCTGATATGCTGCTTTTCGGCACGGCGGCCGTGTATAATCTCAGCGAGTGCCGTGCGGCAAGATACAGGGTATCGCCGTTATCGTATATCCCCGAAAAACGGATATAGGCTATGCACACTGCCGTTGAATACACCGCGGCGGCTAGTCCCGACGACAGCAGAGCCTCAGGCAGCTCGCCCGATTGCTCAGACGAAAACAGGTTCACCGCCGCT
>JAZQBH010000119.1:0-9892 GCA_045545655.1 Oscillospiraceae bacterium | reverse complement strand
CGTGCGGCAAGATACAGTGCGTCGCCGTTATCGGATATACCCGAAAAACGGATATAGGATATACACACCGCCGTTGAATACACTGCGGCGGCTAGTCCCGACGACAGCAGAGCCTCAGGCAGCCCGCCCGATTGCTCCGTTGAAAACAAGTTCACTGCCGCCAAAGCTGAGCCTATCACCGCTGTGCAGACAATCTGCCATTTGCAGTGTCCCCACAGTGTACGCAACGACAGGTGTTCCACAGGGATAGCTTGTCTGCGTTTAGCCGCAGGACGTACCATTACTCCACGCATACGCACGGGGGCATACCCCAGTATCAGCGACAGCAGCCCGTCCTCACGCACGGCAGTGGAATTATGGCACAAGTAGTGTTCATACAATGTAACAACTCCGCTTTGCACAACTGTAAATCTGTCAGTTTTGCCTGTCTGGAAACGGCACAGACTCAGCACCTTGCAGACAAACGCAAAGCACCACGCTGTTACGGCGAAAACCGCCGTACCTACCGCCGCATAGGGCAGCTGAATGTTCAGCGCTGACAGAGCCTCACGAAAGGTTTGCGAGGTGCTTGAAAGCAGGTCTATTATCCGCTGTGAATACTCGCTGCCGAACAGTCGGCTTATTCTGAAAAGCGCAAACGACAGCAGAGCAATTCCGCCGAGTGCGTGGGTATCGCAGAATGCGCCGAGCAGTTCCTCACTAAAACGTGAACGCTCCATAGCGGCTGGATTTTCTGCAATAAACGGAACAGGCTCGTCACGTTTAAGATAGAACGACGCTTTTCCCCTGTTGCAGAAGATTTTCACCTTTTTCGCACGGAAAAGCCTCATTAACAGCGACCGCTTCACCGTAACCCTCACTATCTCACTCATCGGCACAACGCTTGTTACAACAATGCCAAAACCCTTGGAAACAGTGATTTTATCGGGTGAAAAATCAAGCTTTACAAACAATCTGCGTAACAGAAAAAACAAAATAAAACTCATAAGGGAACCTCTGAAAATCTCTTACACGTCTTCACGGCAGAATTTCTATAACTTAGGCAAGAATGTCCCCCGCCTTAATCCTGTTAAAAAACGAAATTCTGCTCGTGTCCCGATTTTTAGATCTCCCCATCAGAAAAGAGGTAACATATATGACTACAGGCTGTATTATTCTCGCAGGCGGTGCCGGCAAACGAATGAAATCCGAAAAGCCGAAAGTGCTTTGCGAGGTACTCAAAAAGCCTATGCTGGGTTGGGTTATCGACTCGGCAAAGAAATTCGGGTTTGACAAAATCGGCGTAGTTACGGGCTTCAAGCACGAGCTTACCGAGAAATATATCGCTGATAATTACGAGGGAATTGCAACCTATTATCAGGACGAACAGAAAGGCACAGGCGACGCCGCTTCACGGGCAATGGAGCTTATCAGAAGCGTGGACCGTGTGTGCGTGCTGTGCGGCGACGCTCCGTTTATGGACGAACAAACTCTCCGCAATGCACTTTCGCTCCACGACAGCGAGGGCGTGGGAGTTACTGTAATCACCGCAACCGCCGACGACCCCCACGGCTACGGCCGCATTATCCGTGACGGAAACGGAAAGTTCACCGCTATCCGTGAACAAAAGGATTGTTCCCCCATTGAGGCGGAAATATGCGAGATAAACAGCGGCGCATACTGGTTTACCGCAAGCGAGCTTGCGTCGGCTCTGCCGAAACTGCAGAATAACAACGCCTCGGGCGAGTATTACCTCACCGACTGCGTTGAGCTTATCGGAAATGCCGCCGCATACACCTCCGAAAACCCTACTATCGCCTACGGCGCAAACACAAAGGGCGACCTTATGGAGCTTAACGGCGTTGCACGAATGGAAGTAATCAAGCGTCACCTTGACAACGGAGTGTGCTTTATCACTCTTGACGGAATAATCATCGGCGCTGACGTAAAAATAGGAGAAGATACGCTTATCCTCCCGAATACTATCATTCTCGGAAACACCACTATCGGCAGAAACTGCGAAATCGGTGCAAACTCACGCATTGAGGACTGCACCATCGGCGACAATGTAACCCTCGACAACGTAAAGGCTGTGTCCTCAACCGTTGAGGACAATGTTTCCATCGGTCCGTTTGCACAGCTGCGACCCAACTCCGTAATAAAGAAGGGCGTTAAAATCGGCGACTTTGTGGAAATCAAGAATTCCACAATCGGCGAAAACACCGCCGTTGCTCACCTCACATACGTCGGCGACAGCGACGTGGGCCGTGGCGTAAACTTCGGCTGTGGCTGTGTTACCGCAAACTACGACGGCGTAAACAAGCACCGCACCGAAATCGGCGACCACGCATTCATCGGCTGTAACACCAACCTTATCGCACCCGTTAAGGTAGGCGAAAATGCCTCCACTGCGGCTGGCTCTACCATCACCAAGGACGTTCCGCCGAATTCCCTTGTGGTTGAACGTGCTCCTACCAGAACTATCGAAAACTGGGGAATGAACGCAAAGAGGAAAAAGAAATGAACACAAGAAAAGCATTGATTGTTGTAGATTATCAGGTTGACTTCGTAAACGGCGCACTCGGCTTTGACGGTGCTGAACTGCTTGAACCGCTGATAATCGAAAAAATTGAAAAATGCCGCAATGACGGCGGCACAGTGATATTCACGTTTGACACCCACGGCGAGGACTACCTCAGCACCGCCGAGGGCAGAAAACTGCCTGTTCCCCACTGCATTATCGGCACCGAGGGACACAAGCTGTTCGGCAAACTGCGTGACTGCGTAAAGGACGGCGACATTCTCATAAACAAACCGACCTTCGGGTCTATGGAGCTTGCTGATGTTATCCGTGAAAAGCAGTTTAACGAGGTTGAGCTGTGCGGACTTGTAACGGATATCTGCTTGGTTTCAAACACCATTATCGCAAAGGCGGCTTTGCCCGAGGCGAAAATCACCGTGGACAGCAAAGCGTGTGCGTCTTTCGACAAGTCGGCGCACGACGCGGCTTTGCAGGTTATGAAATCCGTGCATATTGATGTTGTTTAAAAAAAGGAGAAACTATGCTTAACGAACAGAATTACACAATGCTGTGCGACTTCTATCAGCTGACTATGGGCAATGGCTACCTCAGAAGCGGTCACGCAAATTGCACAGCGTATTTCGATTTGTTTTTCAGACGAGTGCCCGACAAGGGCGGCTATGCCATCTGCGCAGGACTTGAACAGGTGTGCAATTATATAGAAAACCTCCATTTCGACGAGGATGACATTGAATTTCTCCGCTCCAAGAAGGTTTTCACCGAGGATTTCCTCGAATATCTGAAAAACTTTAAGTTTGAGGGTGATATTTTCGCCATTCCCGAGGGAACGCCCGTGTTCCCCAACGAGCCGCTTATTACAGTCCGTGCTCCTGCTATTCAGGCACAGCTTATTGAAACTATGCTTCTGCTGTTGGTAAATCACCAGTCGCTTATCGCAACTAAGGCGTCAAGAATTGTCCGTGCGGCTGAGGGAAGGGCTGTTTCAGAGTTTGGCTCACGCAGAGCACAGGGAGCGTCAGGTGCTATTCTCGGCGCAAGAGCCGCTTATATCGGCGGCTGTACAGGCACTGCCTGCGTTATCGCCGACGAACAGTACGGGGTGCCCTCAACAGGCACAATGGCACATTCGTGGGTGCAGATGTTCGACACCGAGCTTGAGGCATTCGAGGAATACTGCCGCACCTACCCCGACAGCACTACCCTTCTCGTAGACACCTACAACGTGCTGAAATCGGGCGTACCTAACGCAATCAAGGCGTTCGACAAGATTTTAAAGCCGCTCGGCGCAAGACCCAAGGGTATCCGACTTGATTCGGGAGATATTGCGTACCTCTCCATTGAGGCAAGAAAAATGCTTGACGAGGCCGGCTATCCCGATTGTAAGATAGTAGCTTCCAACTCGCTTGACGAGCATATTATTTCCAATCTCATCAGACAGGGTGCGAAAATCGACCTGTTCGGCGTGGGCGAGCGCCTTATCACCGCATCAAGTGAGCCTGTTTTCGGCGGAGTGTACAAGCTTGTTGCAGTTGAAAAGGACAACACGCTTACTCCGAAAATCAAAATCAGCGAGAATGTCGCAAAGATTACCAATCCGCACTACAAAAAGCTTTATCGCCTGTTTGACAACGACACAGGCAAGGCTATTGCAGACCTTCTGTGCGTTCACGACGAGGTTATTGACGAGTCACAGCCACTTGAAATCTTCGACCCCGACTTCACCTGGAAACGTCAGACTCTCACCAACTTCACCGCAAAAGAACTGCAGGTGCCTGTATTCCTGAACGGAAAGCGTGTGTACAAGTTGCCCGAAATCTCCGAAATCCAGAGCTACTGCAAGGGCGAGCTTGACAAGCTGTGGGATTCTGTACTACGTTTTGAAAATCCCCATAGTTATTACGTTGACCTGTCACAGAAGCTGTGGGATATAAAGCATAATCTGCTTTCACGTCACTGAACTACTGAGCCATTAAGCCACTGATTGAAACAAAATAACAAAGAAAGGGGGGACAGCACGATGGATATTGATTACACAAGCGAACTTGAGGATTTTCTTACTGAGGACGGCGCACCCGTCATCACAGAAATTCCTGACAAGCCTGTTATCAGCGACAAGACAATCGAGGATTCTCCGATGTATGAGGATTTCGAGTTTGAGGCTGACGAGCTTGTGCGTATTCAGAATATGTCTGACGAGGAAACTATGCAATACCTCGCACAATCGCTGAATGAAATAAATGCTCCGCCTGACCTGCCCCCTGCCTTATACGAGCAGAACAAAGACCCTGCCGACGATTTGCCCGATACAACCGATATAACTGATACAGACGACACTGATTTACTGTCTGCTGACGGCAACGACAAGCCAGCCGACGAGATAACCGACCTTATCAGTGCGGCAAGGGCAAGTCAGCCGACAGCCGCCGAAGTCACCGACAAATACGCAAAGCTTACCGTTGAGCCTGTATGGGGCGACATCTACATAAAAGCAAGCCGCAGTCTGCGTGAGCTCTGCGAGGAAGGCAAGCTGTCGATGCAGGCGATTGAAGCGGAGCTTAAATCACATCTGCTGAACGCCGCCGAGCAGTTTATGTCAGTAACCGCCGACAGAACAAAAATCCCGAAGGTGCTTATCCCGAAGATAACTGAACTCAAGGTTGCCGCAAACAACTTCGAGCCGTATTTTCAGGTCGGCGAGGACATTGCAGTGCGTGCTATGTTCTTTATGCTCTATCAGATGCTTTCATATTCCGACAGAATAGCCGAAACCCCCGAAACCAAGGAAAACCTCAACGACTTTTTCCGCAGATTCGGTGCGGCTGGCATTATGCTTTCAATGCTCGATATGAGAGTGTAGCTTTCCACAGATAAAACAATCCCTGTTGCATTCTCTTCTGCAACAGGGATTTTTCGTATTATTCAATTTATCTCGTGAACAATTCATCTCGGATAAAGAAGAACCGCACCACTTCGCCGTCGATATATTCCGCAACTGTAAACGTGCGGGTTTCTTCGGTAAAGCACAGCACGTATTCACGGCGCAGTTCGGGGTTGTTGGTTATCCTCATTAAGTCAACATTGTTTTCACGAAGCAGTTTTACAGCAAGAGCAGGGTCCTGTGCGATTACTGCATTCTCGTTTTTCAGCAGTATGCCGCTTAACATAACCTTGATAATCTCGGAAATGGTGTCGTCAGAGGGCATTATCTGCACCTGCTCGGGGGTCTGGAGTATAAGGAAAATTTCGGGGTCGGGGGCTGGGGTGTTGGCAATCGCCACGTGATATTCTCCCATTCTGCCGATTACAATAAGCGGCAGGTCGTTGTCGTCGCCGTAGTGGAAAAACCGCTCTGCGATGATGTTCGGGTGAAAAAACCTCACGCTGTCTGACATTCTGTTTACAGGCAGATAGCCGTACTTGAACAGAAAACGCTTGAGTATGTCGGGAAGATATATGCCACGCTCCTCCTCGTTTACTTCAAAATCCTTCTCGGAAAATCCGTCGGACTTTGCACCGTATACGATTTTCAACGCCGTGATAATTTCCAGATTGTATAAAACCGACAAAATATAACCCCCAGTCACGAAAAATGACAATTTTTACGACAAACGTGTTTTGAAATCCTCGTAGGTGAACGCTTTCTGCAGCGTTGCCTCTCCATCTGACAGACGGTAGATTGCAGGCAGCGGAATGCCGTTGAAGGTGTTGTTCTTGCACATTGAGTAAATCGCCATATCCTTGAACACCAGTCTGTCGCCCTCGCAAAGCTCTCTGTCAAAGGAATAATCGCCGATTATGTCGCCTGCAAGACAGGTGTTTCCACCGAAACGGTAGGTGTACTGCTTTTCCTGAGCCTTGCCAGCACCCTCAATTTCGGGACGGTACGGCATTTCAAGCACGTCGGGCATATGGCACGCCGCAGACGCGTCAAGAATAGCGAGGTCAAAGCCGTTTTCGGGAGTTTTCACCACGTCCATCACTGACGACACGAGGTAGCCAGCATTGAGGGCAACCGCCTCACCAGGCTCTAAATATACCTCTATGTTATATTTCGACTTAAATTTACAAATTGTATCACAAAGCAGGTCAATATCGTAGTCGTCACGGGTGATGTGATGACCTCCGCCGAAGTTCACCCACTTGATTTTATCTAGCATAAACCCGAACTTCTCCTCAAATACGGGTAGCGTTCTCGCAAGCACGTCAGAATTCTGCTCGCACATTGTATGGAAGTGAAGTCCGTCGATTGCGTAATCGCCCTCAACAAGCGACAAATCCTCCGTAAAACGTGCAAGCGTTGTGCCAAGCCGGGAGCCGGCAAAGCACGGATTGTAGATATCCGTTTCAATTTCGCTGTATTCGGGGTTCACACGGATAGCCACTTCAATATCACGTCCACTGCCGCGCACTATATCACGGAACTTCGCCCACTGCTTCGGGGAATTGAACACGATATGATTGCAGATTTTAACAAGCTCGTGCATATCCTCCTCGGAATACGCAGGAGAGAACACGTGGTTTTCCTTGCCGAACTCCTCATAGCCGAGCTTTGCCTCGAAAATTCCGCTTGCGGTACAGCCGTCAAGATACTGTGCCATCATTGGATACGTTGAAAAAGCGGAGTACGCTTTCTGTGCAAGCAGTATCTTACAGCCTGTTCTTTTCTTTACAGATTGTAATATTTCGAGGTTTTTCAACAATTTGTTCTCGTCTATTACATAACAGGGAGTTTTTACGGATTTAATCCAGTTATCATTTAAAGAAAGCATCTGTCATCTCCAAACCATTCCTCACGCTCGACAATGAGCGTTTTCAGCCTGTCGAGCAATTCGTCAAGCTGTTTTCTCTTCTGCATGGGGTCGAAATCCTCTCCGTAGTCCACAAACGCCGCCCAGTCGTCGGGGAAACTGCTGATATCATCATACAACTGCTTGCAGAACTCCAGCATACTTGTGTGCGAGCATTCGTGAGTAATACGCTCTTCCTTTAATGGCTCACGTTCATCGTCCTCGATAACGATATGGCAGTTCCAGTAGCTTACCGTGCAGAGAAATCTGCCAGGCTCAAGAAAGCCCTTTACGCAGAACGGCATAAGGTTTTCCAACCCGTAGATTGCCGCACGAAGCCAATCAAAGGCGATATCATCAAGATAGCTTAACCCATAATAGCTTGTCCCCTCCAGTTTGAAATCAGACCAGCCCGCATCAGGTTGTGTTAGCATTGACTTTACCGCCTTTCGTTATTATTCTTATTTTGTGATTAGTCAACAAGCACGGGGTTTCTGTCCTCTTCCCAAGGCAGGCCCCACTTGTTGAGTGCGTCCATAAAGGGATCGGGGTCAAGCTGTTCTACGTTCCACACGCCAGCCTTTTTCCAGTCGCCCTTCAGCACCATCATTGCGCCAATCATTGCAGGAACGCCTGTGGTGTAGGAAATAGCCTGAGAGCCGACTTCCTTGTAGCACTCCTGATGGTCGCAGATGTTGTAGAGGTAGTAGTTCTTGTCCTTGCCGTCCTTCTTACCCTGGAAGATACAGCCGATGTTGGTCTTGCCGACTGTTCTGGGGCCGAGCGAAGCGGGGTCGGGGAGGACTGCTCTCAAAAACTGGAGCGGCACAATCTCCTTGCCCTCATACATAATCGGCTCGATGCTTGTCATACCAACATTTTCAAGACACTTGAGATGTGTAAGGTAGCTCTGACCGAATGTCATAAAGAAACGGATTCTCTTGATACCCTTGGTGTTCAGTGCAAGGCTTTCAAGCTCCTCGTGGTGCAGAAGGTACATATCCTTTTCGCCCACGCCCTTGAAGTTGTATACACGCTTGATTTCCATAGGCTCGGTTTCAACCCACTTGCCGTCCTCAATGTAGCTTCCCTTTGCGGAAACCTCACGGATATTGATTTCAGGGTTGAAGTTGGTAGCAAACGGATAACCGTGGTCGCCGCCGTTGCAGTCGAGGATATCAATATAGTTGATTTCGTCGAACTCGTGCTTCATAGCATAAGCGGAGAATACGCCTGTAACACCAGGGTCAAAGCCACAGCCAAGAATAGCAGTAAGACCAGCCTTCTCGAAACGCTCACGGTAAGCCCACTGCCACGAGTATTCAAACTTTGCGGTGTCCTCAGGCTCGTAGTTTGCGGTGTCAAGGTAGTCTACGCCGCACTCAAGGCAAGCGTCCATAATATGCAAATCCTGATAAGGAAGCGCAATGTTCATAACTATATCGGGCTTGTATTCACGGATAAGCGCACACAGCTCGGGAACGTTGTCTGCGTCAACAGCGGCTGTTGTAATCACTGTTTTAGTCTTATCCTGCCAAGCGTCCTTCAAAGCGTCGCACTTTGCCTTTGTGCGTGACGCAATCATAATCTCTGTGAAAACCTCGCTGTTCTGACAGCACTTAGCCACTACAACCGAGGCTACGCCGCCTGCGCCGATAATCAATGCTCTGCTCATTTCAAATCCTCCGTAATTTAAGAATTTCAAAATAAATTAAGGTTTTGCCTTAAGGCAATACCACAGACTGTCGAAAAAACTATAAGAATTGCGGTATTTTAAACTAGGGGGTTCGGGGGACTTAGTCCCCCGACAGGGGTTATAGGGGGCGGAGCCCCCTAACTCTTCTCCCCCTTCCCCTTCGGGGAAGGGGGAGGGGGGATGGGGCGACACGGATGTCGCAAGTGTTGCCTCAAAGGCACGGCACAGATGCCGTGCAACAGAGGGCAACTTCAGCGAAGAGCACGAAAAAATAAACTTTTTCAACAAACTGAAGTTTTACCTTTAAATATAATTATAACTCATAACCCCCTGTTTGTCAAGAGAAATCCGCACGGCAGTTCTGATGAATTAAGGCAGGGGCAACCCATAATCTACATTCTGATTTCCGTATGAAAGTATCGCTCCTGAAATGCAACCTGCTGCTCAATTTCTTCTTTTGTAAAGGAAACGCCCTGCGGTGCAACAACCCATTTTTCCTCTACATCATCAAATCTGTGGATAATCGCAATTACCTTTCCGACAAATTCTTCAACAGGCTCGCTTACACCCAGAATGTAGGCGTCCTGTTCTTCGCCGTCGGGTGCTATAATCCCCTGAATATAACCGTAGTTTACCGAATAACAGATATCCGAGTGCTTCGGGTGACAAGTGCCAAGCGGTCTGTCTACGATTACCTTTACAATACTTCCAATCACACTGCTCACCTTCACATATTCTTCATAGCAAATCTCTCATTATAGGTGTAACCAACCAGCAATCTTCAAGTTCTTGCCCGATACAAGACCAATATTCTATTACAGATGTATGATTGTCGGTTAGCAGTATTTCTTTTGCTTTATCCCAAAGCATATCTATATATGCTTTGTC
>JAZQBH010000118.1:0-3608 GCA_045545655.1 Oscillospiraceae bacterium | reverse complement strand
CTTTCTTGGAGGGATAGGATTTGGCTGGTGACGTACTAACCCAAGCACAGATAGACGAGATGCTTAAAAGCGTATCAATGGGTGCAGACCCCATTGTTACCGAAACAAACGAGGTGCATATAAAGGAATATGACTTCCGTGCACCGAAGAAGTTTACAAAAGAACAGATAAAGGTTCTTGAAAGCATCTTTGAAAACTATGCTAGATTGTTGTCTTCGTATCTTACTGGTATGCTGAGACTTTATAGTAAGGTTACTCTTCTCAACATTGAAGAGCAGCGCTACAGCGAGTTCAATAACGCACTTCCTGATTACGTTATTATGGGTATGGTTGACCTTGGTATCAAGAACGACGAAATCAGCGAAACAGATGTAATCGTTCAGATATCCAATACAATTACATACACTATGATAGACCGTCTGCTGGGCGGTAAGGGTGAGTTTTCGGATACAAACCGTGACTTCACCGAAATTGAAATTACGATTATGACGGACATTATGCGTTCGTTTGCAGAACTGTTCAAAGAGCCGTGGATGACGCATATTGACCTTGAGCCAAGGCTTATCGGTATTGAAACAAACTCCCGTGTTGTGCAGACGATAGGTCACGAGGACACGGTAATAATCGTAGCTCTTGAGGTTGAGATAAACAGCCAGACTTCAATTATTTCAGTCTGCATACCTGCTATCAACCTTGATGAGATAATGACAAAGTTCATTCCGAGATATACCCGTACAGGACGTAAGATTGACGCAAACCGCGAGCAGGAACGCCGTGATACGATTATGACGGGAATCAGTGCTACTGACCTTGAAGTAAAGGCAATTCTCGGAACAATAAATCTTGATTTGTACGAGGTGCTCACACTTCAGGTGAATGACGTTATACCGCTTAAGAGAAAGATTTCCGAGAATGTTGAAGTTAAAATCGGAAATAAACCGTGGTGTGATGGCAAGGTTGGTACATATAATAATAAAAAAGCTATAATGATTGAAAATTTTATAGAGAATTGAGGTTGATTAACTGATGTCGAATGACGAAAACGTTCAGTTCAGTTCATACGAGATTGACGCCGTCGGCGAGATACTGAATATCAGTATGGGTTCAGCGGCAACAGCCGTATCCGAGCTGCTAAATGCAAAAGTCTGGATAACAACTCCGACAGTTAATGTAGTTCAGGTAAAGGAGTTGAATTACGATAATCTTGAACCTGCAATCTGCGTAAAGATTGTATACGTTGAGGGTATCACGGGCTTGAATATGATGGTTCTCAAGCAGAACGACGTTCAGCTTATCCTGAATCAGCTGTTAGGTAACCCGTTGGTTATCGACCCCGACTTCCAGTTTGATGAATTGAATATCAGTGCGGTAAGCGAGATTATGAACCAGATGATGGGTGCGTCTGCAACAGCGTTGTCAGACTTGCTTGGTCTGAAGGTTGATATCTCTGTTCCTACACCGTACATAATAGACCAGGCAAGATTCGGTGACCTGTGTGAGATGGATGAGAATGAAACCGTTTGTGCGGTAACATTCAATCTCAACGTTGACGGAGTTATGGAATCTGAATTTATGGCTGTGCTTTCACTGTCGCTTGCTAAGACACTGTCAGGTAAGATGATTGAGAAGTTCCAGGTTGATGAAGAAGCAGAAGCACCTGTTGAGGTTGCTCCTGCTCCTGCTCCCGCACCTGCACAGGCAGCAGCTCCTGCTGCACCTGCGGCAGCTCCCGCACAGATGGCAATGCCTCAGCAGCAGATGCCGATGCCTGATATGTCACAGCAGATGTATCAGATGCCGCCACAGGGTGGAATGTACGGTTATCCGAGTCAGTATGCCGCTTACGGAGCATATCCTCCGCCACCTCCTCCGCCTGTAAACGTCCAGAACGCTCAGCTGCATCAGTTTGATGCAATGGATTTCGGAATACCTGCAGACCAGAAGGATAACCTTAAACTCCTTATGGGTGTGCCGCTTGAAATCTCAGTAGAGATTGGTACAGCCAAGCGCAAGGTAAAGGATATTCTTGAGTTCAGCCAGGGTACGATTATCGAGCTTGAACGTCAGGCAGGTGCTCCTGTTGATGTTGTTGTAAACGGTAATCTTATCGCAAGAGGCGACGTTGTTGTAATTGACGATAACTTTGCTGTCAGAATAACTGAAATTGTCAAGTCCAAGTTTATGGATAGTCTTGGCAAGGAATAATTATAAATTGAAAATATTCATCAAGGAGAGAAATTATGGATAAGAAGATATTGCTTGTTGATGACGCTGCGTTTATGAGAATGCTCATCAAGGATACGCTGACAAAGAACGGATACACAAATATCCTTGAAGCGGCTGATGGTGCAATTGCCTGTGAGGTTTACAGCGCTGAAAAGCCTGACCTCGTTATTATGGATATTACGATGCCTAACAAGACAGGTATCGACGCACTTAAGGATATCAAGGCAGGCGACCCTATGGCTAAGGTTGTAATGTGTTCGGCTATGGGTCAGGAAGCAATGGTTGTTGAAGCAATCAAGCTTGGTGCTCTTGACTTTATTGTAAAGCCTTTTAAGGCAGACAGAATTCTCCAGACTGTAAAGAAAGTTCTCGGTTGATATTTCTGTATACTCAACAGGCGGGGAACACTTCCCGCCTTTTAGTTGTTAAATAGGGTTATTTATCGTTTTCTGTGTAGGCTCTGCGGTCAGTGAATTTGTGTGAATTTTGCTGATTTCAGAAAATATGCATAGGACAAGCTGAGAATATTCAGTTTTATCCGTATAACATAATTCAAGCGGATAATAAGCTTTCAGATAAGGTGGTATAAAGTGGGAAAAGAATATTTTCAGATGATAATGGCACTTATCGGGGTGCTTGCACTTATTATTCTGATGTTTTGGCTGTTGAAGAAGTTCAACGCAAAGGTTGTTCTTTCAGACAGCAGAAATATGAAGATTATTGAGAGAATCAATCTAGGACCTGATAAGATGCTGTTGCTGGTAAGCGTGTGCGGCAAATGTATGGTGCTTGGCGTAACATCAAATCACACTGAAAAGATATGTGATTTGGAGGAAACCGAAGAGCAGCTTACCGCTAAAACTGCTGAAAACCCGACGTTTTCAGAGAGCTTCAAAACAATACTTGGTAATATGATAAACAAAAAGTGACGAGTGACGGAGGTACATAATGCTTAAACGTTTATTTGAAACGGATAAGAAGCTTGTGCTGAAGTTTCTTGTTTCTGTTTCGTTGACTGTTGTGCTGGCGATTGTGCTGTGTTTTACGCTTACGGGGATTACTTCCTATGCGGAAAGTGCTGGTGCGGAAACGTCGACAACTACTGCAACTGCAACGGGTGGTGCTGCAGCGGGCGATTATCTCGACACACCGGGAATAACCACAGATGATGATATCGGTTCGTCTGTGCTTCAGGAATTGATTGGCGTAGATGCGTCGCAGCCGCTGGAAGTAATCGTTCTGCTGACGATTATTGCGCTTATCCCCACACTGCTGATAATGATGACCAGCTTCACGAGAATTGTCATCGTTATGGGCTTTCTGAGAAGTGCACTGCAAACGCAGAACACTCCTCCTACTATGGTAATAACAGGTCTTTCACT
>JAZQBH010000117.1:0-3247 GCA_045545655.1 Oscillospiraceae bacterium | reverse complement strand
GATGTAGTCAACCTCAAGGGAATTATCCTTGCACAATTCATCATAATAACAGGATTTTCCGCCGGAGGGCTTTTTGCGTTTGCTGTTCACCCCGTTCACCTGACGTATCACCTCGAACAGCCTCGGCCTGCCCGGCACACCGAAAGACTTCAGCGACGGCGACACCGCAAGACAGATTGTATTTTCCGAACGGCTTTCGTCAGCCACAACAAGATTGGTATTCAGCGGGTCCAGCCCACGTTCTGTGCACTCCACCGACGCATAGAAGGATTTCAAATCTATACAAATATACGTTTTACGTTTCATAACATCGCCCCGTTCACATAAACTTAACTTGTGAATATATTATAACTCTTTTCACATAAAAAGTCATTATGAATTTTACACGAAATATTTTGTCGTTTTCGGGTATTGTGCATAAAATCGCACAAATATGAACATTATGATTTTTATAAATATTTTTAAAAAACATATTGACAAATCTCTATGCGTGGTGTATAATATAGAAAAACATCGATATGAGGTGAGCAAATGGAATTCAATCCTGAAAAGACAGCCATTATTTTCAAAGCATTCTGTGATGAAAACCGAATCAAGATTTTACAGCTGTTAACAGACGGCGAAAAATGTGCCTGCAAGCTGTTAGAGGCGCTTAATATCACACAGCCTACCCTTTCACACCATATGAAAACCTTGCTTGAAAGCGGAATTGTAAACGGACGAAAGGAAGGCAAATGGATGCACTATTCCATTTCTGAGGAAGGCTTGGAAAAAGCACAGGAATATCTTGATTATCTGAAAGGCGAGGTATAAATTTATGACAAAATCAGAAAAAGCATTAGAGTTATTTGCAAACAATTTCAACTGTTCACAGGCGGTACTTACAGCATTCGCACCTGATTTCGGGCTTGACGAAAAGCTTGCCCTGATGCTCGGAACGCAGTTCGGAGGCGGTGCAAGAAACGGTGAAATTTGCGGTGCGGTATCGGGGGCATTGATGGTTCTCGGGCTTAAATACGGACATTTTCAATCTGATAACAGCGAGCAGAAATCCCGTGCTTATGCTATCGCAACCGAATACACAAAGCGTTTCAAGGAGCGCAACGGCTCTATCGTCTGCCGTGACCTGCTGGGTTACGACCTTACAAAACCTGAGGATTCAGCTTGTATCAAAGAGAAAAATCTGTTTAAAACTGTATGTCCCGAAATGATTAAAAGTGCGGTTGAGGTGCTTGAAGAAATACTTGCTGAATATGAATAAAGAAATCCGATTATCATAGAAAGTTGGTAAGTTGTATGAAAAAGGTTGCTTTTATATGTGTGCATAATTCCTGTCGCAGTCAGATAGCAGAGGCTCTCGGCAGACACCTTGCAGGTGACGTTTTTGAAAGCTATTCTGCTGGTACAGAAACAAAACCGCAGATAAACCAGGACGCTGTAAGGCTGATGAAACAGCTCTACGGAATTGATATGGAGCTTACGCAGTACAGCAAGACTTATGATAAAATTCCATCACCCGATATTGTGATTTCAATGGGGTGTAATGTAAGCTGTCCATGTATCGGCAGAGAATTTGACGATAACTGGGGGCTTGCAGACCCCACTGGTGAAAACGACGAGTTTTTTATCGATATCATAAAAAGAATTGAAAAACAGATACTCGGATTAAAGCTCAGATTACAATAAAAATCAGCAGCACTTATGTGCTGCTGATTTTTTATGAATACTACTGATTGTTACAAGTCATCAAGGTTTATTTCGATAACCATTCTGCCGCTTTTTTTCGCATAATCAACGGTGTAGCGTGTACCTCCGCTCATACCGTCGTACACTGCCACAAGTGCGTCACACAAGTCTACAAGCGCACGGTTACGTCTGTGCATACACTCGCTGTCATACTGCGGAGAAATAGTCAGCACTTTATCGCACTTCGCAAGAAGTTCACGGTATTTCTGCTTTTGTGCGTCAGTCCATTTCAAATCCTGCTCAGGACAAGGAATAACCGCAATAAGCTTTATATCAGGATAACTCTTTTTTGCCTCCAGCACCGATTCTGCCGCGTATGTATCAACACCCAATGCCATCCCGCTGTAGAATATGTCTGCGCCGTCTTTTGCAAGCTCAAACACCTTCTGAGTGATGCAGTCCTTCAGCTTTGCCATTCGCTCGTCCTCAGCGGAAAACGGCAGCTTCCACTCACGATAGCCTGTAAATGATATTCTATACATCTTTGCAATTCTTTCTGTAATTCAGATAGCTTTCGAGAATAACCGCCGCCGCTGCCTGGTCAAGAACGTCACGGCGCTTCTTTCCACGTTTGTTGGTTTCATTCATATAAGTAATAGCGGTAACTGTGGACGAACGCTCGTCCCACATACGCACCTCAACATCAACCAGTTCACGCAGTTTTTCCGCAAACAGATTGCACTTCTCCGAGCGAGGGCCACGAGTGCCGTTCATATTGATAGGGTCGCCCACTACAATCATCTGTGCTTTCTTTTCTTTTGCAATTTCAGCGACACGCTGGATACATCTTTCAAAATCCTTTTCAAATACAGTTTCCAGCGGCGAGGCGAGTATTTCACCCATATCGCACATTGCAAGCCCTGTTCTGCTGTCACCGAAATCAACTGCCATTATCTTCATTCAATCATTCTCCTCTGAACATTTTCAATGATAATTATACCACGAAACCGCACACAGTGTCAAGGGCTTTTTAAAATCACAAAAAAATTTTATTCAAATCTGAAATAGCTATTGAAAAATCCACGTGATTGTGATACAATTATCTTGTTAATATTAAAAAACAAGGAGAAAAACTATGTACATAACCTGTTTGGACTTAGAGGGCGTACTCGTCCCCGAAATCTGGATTGCATTCGCAAAGGAAAGCGGTATTCCTGAACTGAGCCGCACTACTCGTGACGAACCCGACTACGACAAGCTGATGAAATGGCGTATCGGCGTACTCAAGGAGCACGGACTTGGACTTAAGGAAATTCAGGCAGTTATCGCAAAGATTGACCCTATGCCCGGTGCAAAGGAGTTTCTGGACGAGCTGAGAAGTATCTCTCAGACAATCATTGTCAGCGACACCTTCACTGAGTTTGCCGCTCCGCTTATGGAAAAGCTCGATATGCCGACTATCTTCTGCAACTCACTTGAGGTTGCCCCCGACGGCGAAATCACAGGCTATAAGATGCGCTGTGAGAAATCCAAGCTTACCACTGTAAAGGCACTTCAGAGT
>JAZQBH010000116.1:0-6268 GCA_045545655.1 Oscillospiraceae bacterium | reverse complement strand
CCCTCAACCTTAGGCTTTTCCACGCCTTTCTGCACGGTTACGTTCACACGGTAGCCCTCGCACGACACGTCTACCCATGCGCAGTTTTCCACGCTGAGCATAAGGCGGTGCTCTGCTTCAGACAGGCGAAGTCCCTTAATCGGCTCGCCTGTGCGGATGTCGCATTGCTCAAGAATTTCGTAAACCTGCGCCTTTGACACGTCGCCCGAAATGGAAATATCCTGCACCCTCGTGCGCCACAGCGAAAGCGTAAGCACAAACACGAGAAATCCCACGTACAGACCCCATCTGCGGCTGTAACGCATAATGGTGAAGTACAGCCCCTGTCGGTTGCCCGAGCGTATGCGAACGCCGTTCTGACGGGCGATTTTCGCTGTGCGGAAATAGTCGAACGGCGAAACCTCGCCTTTTATCTCCGTGTCGGTGAACTGTGCATTGCGTATCGGAATCTGCTGTTCAAGCAGCTGAGAAAGCATTTTTTCACGATATCCGCCAAACCCCGTGAACGAAACGGTGCCCATCAGTAAATCGTTTTTCTCTCGTTTTGACATATCACAAATCTCCGTTTTCCTCAAAGGTCAGCGAGTGAATTTTTCCGTTGATTTTAATACTGCCCGCTCCGAAATTTTCGAGAATAAGCGGTGTTCCCGAAATCTGAATATCCATTCCGCAAACGGACAGCACCACAAAATTCTCGTCACAGCTTTTCACACAGCGGCAGTTTTCCACACAAAGCTCCGCATTGTTGACTGACGTGCCGTTTACAGTGAATGTGAGTGTAGATTTCTTCCAGCTTTGCTCTTCAAGTGAAATCAGCTTTTGTTTAATTCCCATTACGTCACCCCTTAAATCTTGTCCTTGTGGAATTATATGAGTGAAACGGGCGGCATATTACTTTTCTGTGCGGTTGAAAATACCCCTCAAATCGAAAATGAATAAAAAATTATCGAAAAACGATAAAAACCTATTGACAAACAACAAACAGGGTGCTATAATAAGTAACAGAGAAAAATTCTGAAGGAGATTGTTATGTGGAATAAAAACAGGTCTGTAATTCTGTCGCAGGTGATAATCAAGGTGATGTATCTGCTGATAATAATATGCTGTATCATAGCCCCTAAGCTTGTGCGTTTGTATGATGAGAGAGTGCTTATAGAGGCAGGACTTCCCAGTGTTTACACGCCCTTGCTGGTAACACTGTATTGCTGTGTGCCGCCTGCGCTCATTGCTCTGCTTTCGCTGGATTTGCTGCTGTTCAACATTCAGCGTGGGGAAACATTCATCAAAAAGAACGTTGAATATCTGCGGATTATCTCATGGTGCTGTTTCCTTGGGTCTGCGATTTTCATTTACTTCTCGTTTCTGCGGCCGTTTGCACTGGCAATTGTGGTTGCGGCGGCATTCCTCGGAATAATACTGCGTGTAGTGAAGAACTGCTTTGAAGAAGCTGTTGCACTCCGTGAAGAGAACGACTTCACTATCTGAGGGGCGGTGCTGAGAATGATAATTGTAAATCTTGATGTAATGATGGCAAAGCGGAAAATCTCCTCAAACGAGCTTGCACAGGCAATTGAAATAACTCCCGCAAACCTGTCCGTTTTGAAAACAGGCAAGGCAAAGGCTATCCGTTTTTCAACGCTTGAGCGCCTGTGCGAGGTGCTTGACTGCCAGCCAGGGGACATACTTGAATTTTCGTCAGACAACAATCAGAAAGGGGAATGACTTATGGAAAACGAAAACGTATTACAAAATCAGAGCATACCTCCCGTGCCTCAGGGGAATATTCCACAGACGGAAAAAGCTGTTGAAAAAATTCCGCTGTTCAAGGCGGTGCTTGCGTGGTGCACATTGGGACTTGGCTTTGTGTTCACACATTTTGTTGCCGGCGAGGCAGGCGGCTTGTGGGGCGGAATATTCTGGCTGCTTTTCGGAATTATCGGGGCTGTGTTTGCGGTTAAGAACAAAACAAAAATCACTAAATTTCAGGTAATTATGTTTGCTGTGGCAGAGGTTTTCTGCTTTGTGCCGCTGTTCTGTGCAAGCAGATTTATAAATTCGCTTGCGGCGGTGTTCTCGTTTGCACTTTACTTCTATCTCGGAACAACGCTGTCGGGTGCAGAGCCGTTCGGAAAGCGTTTTGTGTTTGATGCGATGATGTCGGTGCTGGTGCGTCCGTTTGAACGTTTCGCTGATTGTATTACAAGTGCGTTTTCGGTTTTCAAAGGAAAGAAGAATTTCAAGAACGTGCTGTATGCACTGGTAGGTCTGATTATTGCTCTGCCGCTTGCTATCATAGTGCTTGCGCTGCTTGCAAGCTCTGACGCATTGTTTGAGGACGTAGTTGACAATGTTATAAGCTATATCCCCGAATTGTCGTTTGCAACTTTCTTTGAAATTCTGTTTGCAATTCCTGTGGCAATGTATATGTTCGGAGCAGTTTCCTCTTCGGGAAAGCTGAAAAGCGGAGAGGGCTTCGACACGGATAAGCTGAAGGTTATGCCGCCTGTTATCTCGTATTTTGCGGTATCTCCCATCTGCCTGTTCTATGTTGCGTATATCATCACTCAGACGGTGAATATAGCAAACGCAGTCAACAAGACCCTTGATTATTCCGAGTTTGCAAGACGTGGCTTTTTTGAACTCTGTGCAATCGCTGTGATTAACCTCGGCGTTATTGCAGTTATGGCGAGTTTCTCACGCAGCACAAAGGGAATCAAGGTGTTCAGCGCACTTCTCTCAGTGCTGTCGCTTGGAGTTATTGCAACCGCAATCACCAAAATGGGAATGTACATCGCTGAATACGGAATGACACTTTTGCGTGTGTATACCTCGTGGTTTATGCTGGTTATGGCGTTGATTTTCGTGTTGGTTATTGTGTTCCAGTTTAAGGAATATAAGTTCTGGAAAGCATTGTTTATCGGCTTTACTGCACTGTTTTTCGTGCTGTGCTTCGGTAATGTGGACGGAAATATCGCACGCTACAACATCTCCGCCTATGAAAGCGGAAATATTGAAAAGCTTGACGTTTATGCATTCGACGAGCTCGGCATATCGGCGGTTGCTCCCCTTGAGGATTTCATAGAAAGCGGCAAAGCGGAGGACTATAAATACGCTATCGGTTGGTATCTTGGCGGTGTTGAAGATAATTTCGACAGAAACGACAAATTTGCATATTTCTCCATTCCGAGAGCCAATGCAGGCGCATCGTTGGAGCGTATCCCCGACGAATATAAAGAGAGGTAACTGAAAGAATGGCTAAACAGAAAACAGTTTTTATCTGCACCGACTGTGGAAACGAAAGCTCCAAATGGAACGGAAAATGCCCGTTCTGCGGTGCGTGGAACACACTTGAAGAAACCGTTCCTGTAACCGCTATTACGGGAAAAGCCGCACCTGTGGGCGAATTCAAGTACAGCCGCATTTCCGAGATACAGTACTCCGACGAAACGAGATACGACACGGGTATTTCCGAACTTGACCGTGTGCTTGGCGGCGGTCTGGTGAAAGGCTCGCTGGTGCTTATCGGCGGCGACGCTGGTATCGGTAAATCCACTCTGCTGCTGCAGATTTGCGGAAATATGGGCGACGAGCATACTATCCTCTACGTTTCGGGCGAGGAAAGCGAGCGACAGATAAAGCTCCGTGCAGAGCGCCTTGGCGTAGCCTCTGAAAACCTGTTTCTCGCCTCAAACAACAACTGCGAGGCGATAGTGAAAGCGGTTGTGGAGAACAAGCCTGAAATCGTGATAATCGACTCCATTCAGACTATCACTTCATCGGCGCTGTCGTCTGCGGCGGGAAGCGTAGTTCAGGTTAGAGAATGCACCAACGCATTTATGCGAATGGCAAAAAGCGAGGAAATCCCTGTGTTTATCGTGTCGCACATCAACAAGGAGGGCGGCATTGCGGGTCCGAAGATAATGGAGCATATCGTGGATACCGTGCTGTTCTTTGAGGGCGAAAAGCAGATGTCCTACCGCATACTGCGTGCGATTAAGAACCGTTTCGGCTCTACGAATGAAATAGGCGTTTTCCGTATGGACGACGACGGCTTGTCAGAGGTTGAAAACCCCTCTGAAATGATGCTGTCGGGCAGACTTGCAAATGTTTCGGGAAGTGCGGTTATCTGCACAATGGAGGGCACTCGCCCGATACTCGCAGAGGTACAGGCACTGGTTACAAAATCAGCAATTTCCAACCCTCGCCGAGTGTCGAACGGCTTTGACTATAACCGTCTGAATATGCTGTTGGCGGTGCTTGAAAAGCGATTGGGTTTTGCGTTCGGCGGACTTGATGTGTATGTGAACATAGTCGGCGGCTTATATGTAAACGAGCCTGCGGCAGACTTTGCTGTTGCGGCGGCGCTCTATTCGGGATTGTGCGATAAGGCTATCCCGAGCGACGTGATGGTGTTCGGCGAGGTAGGTCTTGGCGGCGAAATCCGTTCGGTTTCCCGTGTGCGTGAGCGTATCAACGAGGGTGCAAGGCTCGGCTTTACAAAGTGTATAGTGCCGATGAAATCGCTTGACACGCTCTCGAAATCCGACGATTACGGAATTAAGATAATAGGCGCATCTACGCTTTCTGGTGCGTTCAAGGCGCTAACGGCTGGCGAGGGAAAAGCGGACAAATGAAGAAAAGACGTCTGATTTTCGGGATAACCGCTCTTGTGATATTGGCGGTTGAGGTGCTGATTGCGCTGTTCGTCCGCGACAGGATAATCCGCCCATACTTCGGCGACGTGCTTGCGGTAGTGTTCGTATATGCGGCGGCGAGAGTTGTGTTCCCGAAAAAACCGCAGTTCCTGTCGGGACTGGTTTTCCTGCTTGCCGCAGTAGTTGAGCTGGTGCAGCTTACAAATTTGTCGGAGTTTTTTGGCAAAGGCTCGGTGATTTCAATAATCATCGGCGGCACATTTGATTTCGTGGATATACTTTGCTATTTCGTGGGCGGCATTATCTGCCTTGCGGTTGATTTTGCACTGAAAAAGAGGGACTGTGAATGAATGCAATACTGAAATATCTCGTTAATATGCTGCCGTATATGCTGATTGCTCTGCCGGTTTACCTTGTCGCAAGGATTATATTTCTGAAATCGAAAAAGCGTAAGCTGAACTGGTTTCGTGAAGCGGCAATGCTCGTGTTCGTGCTGTTTGCGGCAGGCTTGGCGTCACAGACGATTATTCCGAAATTTGAATTCGGGGTGAATGGGTTCGGCATAGTTCAGGAGAGGGTGCATAAGACAAATCTCATTCCCTTTAAGGTGCTGTATGAAACAGTTATGCTTGTCAGAAACGGGAATTTCAACTACTTCCTCATAAACTTTCTTGGGAATATTATTTTGTTTGCGCCATTCGGATTTTTTATTCCTCTGCTGTGGGGAACATCTGCAAAAAAGACGGTGCTTATCGGCTTTTGCTGTTCGCTGTTCATAGAAATCTGTCAGCTGTTTTTAGCAAGGGGCACAGACGTTGATGATTTGATACTCAACACAAGCGGCGTTTTGCTGGGCGTGCTGATATTCAAGCTGTTCAGGAAACTCTTCAAGGGCTTTACCGATAAATTCGGGGTTTGTTAAGGGGTCGGAGTTATATGAAATCACAAATGAAATGTTTTTCTAGGGTTATACCAATAACAAATCTTATTATTTCAATAATATTGCTGATTGTTTCCTTTGCAATAAAAAACATTCCGCAAAATAAAACATATCATTACGCAAACAATCAGATAAAAATTCATTCGTGGCATAATGTATTTGAATATATTATTGCGGCAATATTTATTTTGACGCTGATTTCTTGTATTTTATCAACATTTGTTTGTATAGCTGAAGGCAGAAAACTTCAAGAAAGAATAGCGAAAAAGATCTCGTTTGTCTGGATAATCGGTGTTGTGTGCTGTGCGGTTATTTTATTGAGCGGTGTTGTTGTGCTTGATGTCTGGGCAGACGATGATTTTTCCCCGAGTTGTTATGAATTTACAGACGGAAAACATACTATCGTTATTGAAGAGAAGTCGTTTTTATTATCAGGCACAGGAACTGTTTTTCAGATTGAGGATAACGACAAGGCAATGATGTTGTGCGAGTTCAGCACAGATGATGGCGGAAGGAACTACGGGCATTATGATATAAAATGGTATGATAACTGTGCTGAAATTACTTATAATACGTTTGTTACAGAAGACAGCAAACGCACTTTAAAAATTGATTTTATAAGCTGAATAAGATTATTCCGTGAAGAAATTCACGGTTTTTTTGTTGTAATTTT
>JAZQBH010000115.1:0-3745 GCA_045545655.1 Oscillospiraceae bacterium | reverse complement strand
GAATTTGCAAATATGATGCCCGGAACGTACTTCGGGCAGATTATGAAAAACGAGGAATTGGAAGCATTTCTTGAAAGTTATGCGAAAAGAAAATAAATGCGTTTTAGTTGGGTTTGGTTAATATAAAAAAGGGGCTGATTTCAGCCCCTTTTGGTGTTATTTAGATTTCATTTCTGCTTTTACGTTTTCAAAGTCACCGAGAATTTTTGTGTCGGGCTTTGGTGTTGCAAGAGATACAACAACAATGAAAATTGTGGAAACGATAAACGCAGGGAGAAGTTCGTAAATTCCCCATACTCCGCCGAGCGGCTTAATGAGGAACTTCCATACGAATACCATCACGCCGCCAGAAATAACGCCTGCAAGCGCACCGAACTTATTGCAGCGCTTCCAGAAGAGAGCCGCAAGCATAAGCGGACCGAAGGTTGCACCGAAGCCTGCCCACGCAAAGGATACAATTCCGAAAACAGAGCTGTTGGGATTCCACGCAATTACTACGCCAAGAACAGCTATTACAAACAAAACCAGTCTTGCGAAGAGCATAGTCTGCTTTTCGTTGAGGTTTATCTTGAACACGCCCTTGAGCAAATCCTCTGACATACTCGAAGAAGCCGCAAGCAGCTGAGAGTCAGAAGTGGACATCGTACAAGCAAGAATACCAGCAAATATAATACCTGCAACCAATGCGGGGGCAATGCCGTTTTTGCTCATAAGCAGTGCTATTTCCATAATTACCGTTTCGCATTCTGTTTTAGCCGCCGCCATATCTCCCGAAAGCACGGTGATATTGCCGTTTGCCATCATAGCGTTGCCGATAAGACCGATAAGCACTGCGATTGCCATTGAAATTACAACCCAAACGGACGCAATTCTTCTTGAAATCTTGATTTTGTTGCAGTCCTCAATTGCCATAAAGCGCAGAAGGATATGGGGCATTCCGAAGTAGCCAAGTCCCCACGCAAGAGTTGAGATAATACTGAGGAAGCCGTATGGCGAGCTTGTGTTATCAACATAATTATGTGTCGCTGTCATTGAGAGATAACCTGGTATCTGTTTTGCGTTTTCAACAACAGCGTCCCAGCCGCCTGCATTGTTGATTCCGAAGAACACAACAATGAAAAGTGCGATTGTCATAGCGATACTCTGTACAAGGTCGGTAGTGCTTGCTGCAAGAAATCCGCCTACGCTGGTATATCCGATGATAACAATTGCACTGATTATCATTGAGATGTGGTAGTCGAATCCGAAGAGTGCCATAAACAGCTTACCGCACGCCGAAAATCCCGAGGCGGTGTAGGGAATAAAGAAAATCAGGATAATCAAAGCGCACGCACCCTTGATTATCTTGGCTTTCTCACCGAATCTGCGTGAGAAGAAGTCGGGCAGTGTTATAGCACCGATTTTCTGAGTGTAAATTCTCAGTCTTTTAGCCACAATCAGCCAGTTAAGATATGTACCAACCGCCAGACCGATTACTGTCCAGCCGACATCTGCCGTACCTGTAAGCAGTGCAAGACCAGGCAGACCCATAAGCAGATAGCTGCTCATATCCGACGCTTCTGCACTCATAGCGGTAACGATAGGGCCGAGCTTTCTGCCGCCGAGGTAGAAGTCGCTGACATCTTTATTTTTCTTTGCGCAGAGTATTCCAATAACCATCATCATTGCAAGATAGACGACAATCGTTATCAGAATACAGATAACATTTTGTGCCATTGAATGTTTTGTAATGCGAAATCTGCATTACTCTCCTTTCTTGAAATCTCGTAATTGCTTACGTTTGAAATATGCTGTCTTTCATTATAGCATATTTTTCCTGAATGGTCAAGTGGCAGACCAAAATGTGGGAAATATAAGGGCAATGCAAGCACAAAACGCTGAAAACGACCAAGCGGAGCTTGGTCGTTTAGGTGTTTTATGTATGTTCTTCTAGGTATTTCACAGCCCATTCGAGCTCATAATCCTCTTTGTCGCAGAAAATCCGCATTGCGGCGTCATAGTCAAAGGGAATCCGCACTTCAACGGGATTACGGCTGATTCTGTCTGGGGCGGTGTCTATGTTGGGATTTCCGTTTTCGTCCAGAATAAGTCCCACAGGATACATAACGATAACGTGTCCTTCAGAAAGCACAGCTGAACCGCCTGATTCCTGATTACAACCGTTAGGGTCGGTAATGCCTGCCAGCGTGACATTCGCAAGTCTGGAGAGATATAATGCCGCACCATCACCAGCACTACCACAGTTGTAGTTTGTCAGTGCGACAACCTGCAGGTCGGCAAACTCGCCGTCGCCGTTAACGCTGTGAGCGGAAACACAGATATTCTTTCCGTTTCTGCGGATGCCCAGTCCCTGAGCGAACCAGTCATCAGTTGTCAGCAGGTCTGTAAGCGCACAGCCTATTTCATCCAATCCGCCGACATTATTACGCAGGTCTATTACAAGATATTCCATTCCCTGTGATTTAAGGTCACGCAGTTTTTCACGGAACATTTCTCTTGCCCAACTGTGGTTGCCTGTAAGATATCCCATCATGTCTTCAAATCCACTGTCAGTGCCTTCTGCATTAAGTATGAGATAACCGCATTTGTCATTCAGCATTTTTGTGCTGAAATTTTTGTCCATAAATGTTTCTATTTCTTCCTCGGTTTCGATGACAGGCATTTTTGAAAAAAGCTGTTCAGCTTCCCTGAAGGTCTGAAGCTTCTCAAGGGCGGAGAGGGTTACGGTTTTTTCGTTGCCTGATTTGTCAATGAATGTAACCTCAATCGTATCGCCGCCTACACTTGAAAGATTCATCACAGCAAGGCGGTCTGCATTGTCTTTGACAGGAAGCCCAAGGTCTTTCACATCTTCTGCGGCGGCCTGAAGAACAGGTTTGCCGTTCCACTTTGTTATTACTGTGCCGTCTGTAATACCGAGGGACTGTACTTCCGCCATTGTGCAGACAGCTATTACATCGCCGTTATCAAGCTTTACCATTGCAAGGCCGTATTCTTTAGGCATAAATGTCGGCTGATATGTTTTTTGATCGTATTCGCCTATAACGGAAACGTGACCATCGTGAAATTCACTGCCGAACATCGACATAGCCTCATAGAATTTTGCAGGATTCTGCTCTTTTTCTGCTGCTTCTACAAGGGGCATATATTTTTCTTCGAGTTCGGAAAAGTCAATCTGTTTCCAGTCTTTGAGAACGTATGTACTGTCCATTTTCTGCACAAGAGCGTGGAATGATTCAGTATAGCTCATTTGTGTGTAATTGTAGCAATGAGGTGCGGTTACGGAGAATAATAATCCGCACGCAACAGACAGCACTCCTGTAAGGGTAGCTGAAATTCTGTAACCAATCTTCCGCTTGGCAAACGGGATAGTCAGCAGCGGCAACATTGCAATGACATACATAAGCGTGTAATCGCCAGCCAGTTCGTAAAAGCCGACTACATAGATTACGAAATGCACCACTGAAACCATAACAGGCGTAAGACAGAGAAACCGCCATATCCTGATTTTTTTAGTGTCGTCTTTCCAGAAGTGATGGAGTATCGCAAGTGCCAGTATAATAAGAAGTATTCCGCCGCACCATAGCATTTGTGTATTGTTTGCCATATCAAAGGCGTGATACAGTGAACCGAAAAATGTTTTCATATAATTTCTCCTTAAACCAAGTTGTGCGGAATGGGTTTAGTTCGCCACATAAACTATTATATCATATTCATTTGTTTTTTTCAATATAGAAAGGGGGGG
>JAZQBH010000114.1:0-10647 GCA_045545655.1 Oscillospiraceae bacterium | reverse complement strand
AGGATATCAGAGTGCGGCTACGAACACAGGATATCAGAGTGCGGCTACGAACACAGGCAATCGGAGTGCGGCTACGAACACAGGCAATCGGAGTGCGGCTACGAACACAGGCGATTGGAGTGCGGCTACGAACACAGGCGATTGGAGTGCGGCTACGAACACAGGATATCAGAGTGCGGCTACGAACACAGGATATCAGAGTGCGGCTACGAACACAGGCAATCGGAGTGCGGCTACGGTTAGCGGCGAAGAAAGTATTGCAATCGCAACGGGCTGTGAATCAAAAGCCAAAGGTGCATTGGGGTGCTGGCTCGTACTAGCAGAGTGGGACGATGACGGCGAACACATAATTTGCGTAAAATCGTGCAAGGTTGACGGCGAAATTATTAAAGCGGACACCTACTATACTCTCAAAGGCGGGGAATTTGTAGAAGCGGAGGGATAAAAGCAATGATTGAATACAAAGATGATTGTGTCGGCTGCCCGCCCGAAATGGGCTGTCGTGGGTCGGGCTGCCCTTTAAGTAACGTGCCGCACTGGTACTGCGATGATTGTGAGGACGAGATGGACCCGTTTGATTTGAGATTATACAACGGTAAAATGCTATGCCGTGAATGCCTCTCCGAACGGGCGTGGGAAGAGGCAGAATGGGTGGAGGAATAAAATGCCGAAAACACTTGCAAATACAAAAGATATGCCCCGTGAAGAATGGCTTGCACTCAGACGGACAGGCATAGGCGGCAGTGATGCCGCAACAATCTGCGGACTTAATCCATTTAGCAGCTTGATTGAGCTGTGGGCAGATAAAACGGGCAGATTGCCCGACAAAGACGACAACGAGGCAATGCGGCAGGGCCGTGACCTTGAAGATTATGTTGCCTCTCGTTTCTGCGAAGTTACGGGTAAAAAGGTTGAGCGTAGGAACGCAACCTATCAGCACGATAAGTACGATTTTATTAACGCAAACATTGACCGCAAGGTCGTGGGCGAGAACGCAGGACTTGAATGCAAGACAACAAGCGTCTTCAATAAGTCCGACTTTGAAAACGGCGAAATCCCCCGATATTATTATTGTCAGTGTATGCACTATATGAATGTAATGGGCTTTGATAAGATGTATCTTGCGGTAGTAGTACTGGGTAAAGCGTTTTATTGGTTCGAGATACCTTACAACAAAGAAGAGGGAGAAGCCCTCTTGAAGATGGAGATTGATTTCTGGAATAACCACGTTATCCTTGATATTCGTCCCGAGCCTGACGGTAGCGAGAGTGCGGAGCAAGTGCTTAAAACTCTTTACAGCGAGCGTCAGAATATTACTGTCACGCTTTTCGAACAGGAACAGGTGGCGAAACAGTTATCTGAAATCAAGGCAAAGAAAAAGGAACTGGAGCAAGAAGAAAAGCGATTGCAACAGGTACTTGTGAATGCTTTGGAGAAAAACACAAACGGTATCACCCTCAATTATGAGGTTGCATATCTGCCACGACAGCGAACAGACATAGACTGGAAAACGTTGAAGGAAAAGTTCCCCGAAGTATACAGACAGGTTAAATCACAAAGACAATACAACGTTTTTAGCATTAAGGAAAGGAAAATGAATAATGAAACCTACTAACACAAACGGAATAATCACACAGGCGGCACAGAATCAATCCGCACCGTCAAGAAAAGCCAGCTCACCAGCCAATATGATGAGAAGTGTGCTTGATAATGAGGCAACGAAGAAGCTCCTTCAGGACAGCCTCAAGGAAAATGCTGGTGCGTTTTCGGCAAGCGTGCTTGATTTGTACAACTCAGATGCATATCTGCAGAAGTGCGATCCTGCAAAGGTGTTTGGTGAATGCCTGAAGGCTGTTTCGCTGAAGCTGCCTATATCAAAGCAGTTGGGGTTTGCGTATGTTGTGCCTTATGGCAACGTTCCGCAGTTTCAGCTTGGCTACAAAGGTATGATACAGCTTTGTATGCGCACAGGCGAATACAAGCATATCAATGCTGATGTGGTGTACGAAGGCGAATATCAGGGCACAAACAAGCTGACGGGCGAAGTTGACCTCACAGGTGATAAGGTATCCGACAAGATAATCGGATATTTCGCTTACATAGAAACAATTAACGGTTTTAAGAAAACGCTTTACTGGAGCAGGGAAAAGGTTACTGCCCACGCAAAGAGGTTTTCCAAGAGTTTCAGCAGTAAAAATTCAGTGTGGGTCGAAAACTTTGACGCAATGGCACTCAAAACTGTTATGCGTAACTTGATATCGAAGTACGGCATTATGAGCATAGAAATGTGTAACGCTCTTTCAGTGGAGCAATCTGACACACCAATATCTGATTATCCTTCAACGGATTACACCTCGGAACAGCCAACGGAGATTGACGCAGAGATTTCTGAGGTTCAGCCTGAGTCGTCTGAACAGGCAACACACCCCGAAACAGATGTTCCTTCTGACGTATATCCGTTCAGCGAATGATGTACCGTTATAGAATACCCGATATTCCGCCCAGCAACAATAAATTCATCGGGCGGAATAATCGGTGGGAATATCAAGATGTGAAAAAGCATTGGGCACGGCTGATTGCAATGTGTTGTAATCCCAAGCCGCCTGAACCTATCCCACAAGCAGTTGTGACGATTACATATCATTTCGGCGACAATCGCCGCCGTGACCCTGATAATTACAGCGGAAAAATGATTCTGGACGGGCTCACTGCTTCGGGAATAATCAAAGACGACAGCTTTCAGTGTATTGAGCTGAGCCTGGCAGCGACCTTTGATAAGGGCGGATACACGGAAATTATTATTGAGGAGGTAAGATAGTGTACAACAAGATTATACTTATGGGCAGAATTACCCACGACCTTGAACTGAGAACAACTCCTTCGGGAAATAGCGTATGCCAGTTCTCTATTGCGGTTGACAGACGTTTTCAGACGAAGGGTGAGGAAAAAGTAACTGATTTCTTCAGAGTAACCGCCTGGAGAGCCGCAGCAGAGTTCGTAACGAAGTATTTTAGCAAGGGCCGTATGATTCTCGTGGAAGGTGAACTGCACAATAACAACTACACCGATAAGAACGGCAACACCGTTTATGGAATGGAAATTGTTGCAGACCGACTTTCCTTCACGGGCGAGAAGGCTAACGGAGAACAGGGTGCACAGATGGCGGAACACGCTCCATCAGGATACGCACCAGCACAGCCTTTGCCTCTGCCAGCGGAGCAGTTGCAGGGCGATGATGCTTACCCATTTTAAGGAGGTTATATGTCAGGAACACCCAAAAAAGGCATAGATTATGCAGGGTGGGCGACTGACATCTTCGACAATGAGAGCAGTCCTATTGACGAACTGCTTAATTCGCAAGGGTGGATTGGCTTTGGAGTTTATTTTTTCCTTTGCCAAAGAGCATACAGCACTGATGGTTATTTTTATCGCTGGAGCTACAACAACGCCGCCTCAACAGCTAGGAAAATGGGAGGCGGCATTAAAACCGATACCGTGAAACAAGTCGTTTCGCTCTGCTTACAGATTGGGCTATTTGATAATAGGCTGTTTGATAGGGAGGGTATTCTGACAAACAAGATGATACAGAAGCGGTATATGATAGCGATTGAGAAACGCTCGAAAATCGCACGAACGGTGAATAAAGATTATTGGCTTTTGGAAAGCGATGAAACAAAGGCTTATATTGTTGTGCCCGAAAATAGCCAACACAACCCCGAAGATGTTCATTCTCTCACCGAAAATAGCCATTCTCTCGCCGAGAATAGCACAAAGGAAAGTAAAGTAAATGAAAGTAAAGGGAAAGAAAGTAGTGGCGGAGCCACTACTGCGGCTTCGCCGCCTACCCCTGCCATATCTCAAAGAGATATGCTTATACAAAAATACGGCCTTGAACAGGTAGAGTGTTATGAGCAACGCTTTGATGATTGGGTATCAAAGAAAGGAAACATCAGGGCGAATAAACTTACAACCATCTCAAAGTGGATGGAACAGGACGGTGTATCCAAACCCACAAACACATCCAGTTTTGATATGGACAATGTTATGGGCAAGATTAAGAACAGGTATCAGGGATGATGGGAGGTGCTTTATATGGAAAATCAGAAACCGAAAAGGGGCAGACGTAAAGACGATAAAGGCAAGAAAATTGCTTTCGGACAACGATTGAGTAAATTATTTGTAGATAACGATAAAACTTATACCGACCTTGCCAATTACATCAAAGAAAACACAGGCGAAACGATGACAAGACAATCTATAGGACAATGGTGCGACGGAAACACAAATCCAAGAGCTATTTACATTCCGCTCATCGCTGGGTTTTTTAACGTCACCACCGAATATTTATTAAGCAGCACAGATGAAAAAACGGAAACAGAAATACAAACTACCTACCTGCGTTCATTGGTCGTTGTATTAACTGATGAGTCAACTGAATTTGAAACGTACGACAACCAAACGGGTGAAATTACTATTCGTAATTCGCAAACAACACAATTTATAATGAAATGCAAAGGTTTACTGGAGGCTTATCGGAATGGCGTCCTGACAAAAGAGATGTATGAATCTTGCGTTAAATGTGCTATTCGTGAGGTGACTAAGGAGGGTGATAACAATGACGTTGAATGAAGCATTAAAAACTTACAAACAGATTATGCCATACCGATACAATATATCTGGCGATAGGGTTGAGTCTGCGAAATCGGAAATACTTAATGCTGCCAGAGAAGGCAAATTGAGTGTATCTCTGAACGAATTAGCAAAAGAAGTACACAGCAATGCGATAGAGCACGGCTGGTGGGAAGACGAACGAGGTTTCGGAGAGTTGATTGCTCTTTGCCATTCGGAACTGTCAGAGGCTTTGGAAGAATACCGTAAAGGTAAGGGATTTAATGAAACTTATTACAACACAGATGGCAAGCCCGAAGGAATCCCTTCAGAATTGGCAGATGTAATAATTCGCATATTGGATATATGTGGACGGTACGGTATAGACATCGAAACTATGATTAAGGAAAAGCACGAATTTAATAAAACACGTCCGCACAAACACGGTGGCAAGATAATATAATCTATGTTTGAAATGAGGAAATAAGAATGAAAACACCATTAAACAAAAGATACTTGTGCAGAGGCAAGCGAGTTGATAACGGCGAGTGGATTGAAGGCAATATACTTATGACGGAAAATTGGGCAAGTATATTAACTTGTACGGATTTTTGCGGAAGTTCTGACGAACCGCCAAGCTGTGACGTTCGTGAATATGAAGTTGTATACGAAACCGTTGGGCAGTACACAGGCTTGACCGATAAAAACGGCAAGCGGATTTTTGAGGGGGATATTGTAAAATTTGTTCACAAAGGCAAACCAGAATTTAATGACGATTATCCCTTTTCGGTCGGCGTTGGCAAACCGTATTCAAGGAACTACAAAATTGAATACATAAACACTTTTTCAAGCTATGGTTTGCGATTTATTAACGGAAGTATTCATTTCCCTTGTAAGCAAGGCACTTTGTTAATGTACGATTGCGAAGTTGTCGGAAATATCCACGATAATCCTGAACTTATTAAGGAGGGTGCAAAATGAAAGATTATACAACAAAGCTTAGAAAACTCAGAGAGCTGATTGAGGATATCGACGAGGAGTTTCAGAATGATACAAAAGCAACGTGCGACTATGCCACATATCTTGCGGATAGGTTGCTGTACAGTGGTGTTGCTCCTGTTCGTCACGGATATTGGGAACACGTTCCGGGGATGAACAGCAAATGCTCTGAATGTAGCGGCTACTTCCCTGTGAGGGAATTTGAGCAAAGACCGTTTAATATCAACTATTGCCCGAACTGCGGTGCGAAAATGGGGGAGGATTCAGATGACCCAGAACGAACTTAAACAAATTTACTTTCTTGACCGTGAACTGCGTATGTGGAAACGTGAGTTGGAACGGTTGAAATCACAATCGCTGATAAAATCGCCGTTACCAAATGCTGTTCACGGTTCGGGGATTGCGGATAAGGTGGGTGAGCTTGCGTTAAGATTGATTGAAGCGGAGCGGCGTGTTTTTGAGAAACACTTTGAAATTCAGAAGAAGTGTGACGAAGCAATGAAGTTTATACAGACAATACCTGATACACTCACCAGACAGGCGATTTATTATCGTTTTGTAAGGCTTTACAGCTGGCAGAGGGTTGCGATAGAGGTTGGTGGAAATAATACAAAAGAAAGCGTTCGCAAGCTTGTCAATAGGTTTTTTGAAAAAAATGAGGATTTCTGAAAAGTTGTCCGTTTTGTCCGTTTTAATATGCTATAATTGTATCATAGAATAATACGCAAAGCACTCGGTGACGGGTGCTTTTTTATTTGCACAGAAAGGAGGAAGCTATGGCGAAAAGAAAAGTTGATAAATGGTTGACTCCTGAGGGGTTGACGCTCATACAGGGTTGGGCTAGAGATGGGCTGACCAATGCCCAAATAGCACACAATATGGGTATATCAGACACATATCTTTACGAGTATATAAAAAAATACCCCGAGATTTCCGAAGCCTTAAAAAAGGGTAAGGAGGTTGTGGATTATGAAGTGGAAAACGCTCTGCTTAAATCCGCACTTTCAGGAAACACAACTGCTCAGATTTTTTGGCTGAAAAATCGCCGTGCGGATAAGTGGAGAGACAAACGAGAGGTCAACGTAGATGCCGCTGCGATTGATAAACTGGATACAATACTGGGCGAAATAAGAGAAGGTGCTGTTGATGAAACTGACACCAAAACAAAATGAGTATATCCGCAATGCTTCGCACCGATGGAATATCAAGGTGGGAGCTGTACGAAGCGGTAAATCCTATGTTGATACTCTGTATGTGATACCTTTTCGCCTTCGGGAACGTGCAGGGAAAGACGGTATCAATGTAATCATAGGCGTATCAAGAGATACAATCGAAAGAAATGTATTGCAGCCAATGAGAGAGCATTACGGCGATATGCTTATCGGGGCTATCAACAGCCGCAACATTGCGTTGGTTTGCGGCGAACCTGTTTATTGTCTGGGAGCGGAAAAGGTCTCGCAGGTAGCTAAAATTCAGGGAGCGTCCATCAAGTATTGCTATGGTGACGAGGTTGCAAAGTGGCACAAGGACGTCTTTATAATGCTGCAGAGCAGACTTGACAAAGCGTACAGCTGCTTTGATGGTGCGTTGAACCCTGAACAGCCTACCCATTGGCTTGTACCGTTCCTTTCTAATCCTGATATTGATTTGTATGTTCAGAAATATACAATCTTTGACAATCTGTTTCTTCCGCCGGAATTTGTATCAGCTTTGTGTGAGGAGTACAAGGGAACTATTTACTACAGTCGATATATACTGGGTGAGTGGGTCAGAGCCGAAGGGGCGATATACCGTGCCTATGCAGATAATCCCAATAAATATCGCTGTATGATAAGCGGAAATGAAAAAGGCAATATTAAGTCCTTTTCTGCTAAGTCATTAAAAGATATAACAATAGGGCTTGATTTTGGCGGTACAAAATCAGGCCACGCACTTGTAGCAACGGCTCATTCTGTCGGATATAATGATTTAATCGTCCTGAAATCAGGGCGTTTTTTTGGCGATTATGACAGTGCAAAGCTGGAACAGCTTGTTTTGTCGTTCTGCCGTGCTGTTGAGGATAAATACGGCACTATAACAAGTTTGTATTATGATAACGCTGAAACGGTGTTGGGAATGGGAGTGAAAAACGCTATGTTGAAGGCGCTGCCGCACATAAGCGTGAAGGGAGCTAAAAAAACTGCTGTAAATGGTAGAATACAATCAACAATACGTCTGATTAACGCTGACCGTTTGTGGCTTACCGATGATTGCGAATCCCTTTCAAACGCCCTGATAGGTGCGGTGTGGAGCGAAAAATCAGCAAAAGACGAGCGCCTTGACGATGGCAGCAGTGATATAGACAGTCTTGACGCCTTTGAATACTCGTGGGAAAGGGATATCAGGAGATATATTGCGGATTGATACGAGGTGAAAAGCAGTGAGGTTTTTGGAATGGATAAAGGGAGTGCTGAACAAAATGATAAGCGTTAATGATGTAAAACAGACTGTCGGTATGGTTGCTATAACCGACAATATGCAATCCGCCATTGACGGTTGGTATAACCAATACATAGGCAAAGCACTGTGGACAGATAGCAATGTGAAATCACAACGCTTGGAGACCGCTATCTGCCGTGATTTCGCAGATGTTGTTTTATCGGAGATGTCGGTAAACATCACAGATAAGCATTTGCAGGCTGTTGTGGACGGAATAAAAGGCGACCTTCATACATATTTTCAGCTTGGTTTGGCAACAGGCGGCTTGATTATCAAGCCTATCGGTGCGGATAGGGTTCAGTTTGTGGCGGCAAATAATTATGTACCGTTGGAGTATGACAGCAGAGGACGATTGATGTCTGTGATATTCCCCGATTGTAAAAAGCTCGGCAACTCTTATTATACCCGACTGGAAACACACAAATTAAGTTCTAATGGGCTGACAATAACAAACACTTGCTATCGGTCTCACACTGCCTCTGCATTGGGCGTGCAGTGCAGTCTGACAGAGGTTGCCGAATGGGCTGATTTGCTGTCGTTCATAAATTATCCGACAATGACAAAACCAGCGTATGGCTACTATCGCAATCCGTTCCCCAACGACATTGACGGCTCGCACACTCCGATATCTGTGTATGCCGCAGCAGAAACATTGTTAGAACGAGCAGACAAACAGGCCGCCAGAATAGATTGGGAATTTGAGAGCGGTGAACGTGCCGTATATGTAGATGACAGTGTTGTTAATCGTGACGGAAGCGTTGCAAAGAACAACAAAAGAATGTATCGTGGGCTGAGTGTTGATATGGGCGGTGCTGACCTTTTTGAGGTGTTCAGTCCCGAACTACGTCAGGCTGACCTTCTGGCTGGTCTTGAAGCGTACAAGAAGTCCATTGAATTGGCTGTAGGGCTCGCATTCGGTGATTTGTCAGACCCCACAAGCGTAGAAAAAACTGCGACAGAAATAAAAGCGTCAAAGCTCAGAAAGTATAACACTGTCAATGCATTACAGGCTTGCCTTACTGACTGTATAAACGATTTGGTGTATGCGTTGGCTTTTTACAACGGCTGTGCTACAAGCGGTTATGAATGCAATATAACCTATAACGACAGCATACTTGCTGACGAGGAGAGCGAAAGAGCACAGGACAGGCTTGATGTGTCTATGGGTGTTATGAGTGCCGCCGAATACAGGAGTAAGTGGTACAATGAGCCGTTGAACATTGCACAGACCAAGATATCATCGCAGGCAACGCCTGAGGACGGTGATTGGTAATGCTCAGCCATAATGAACAGAATGCACTGCCACAAGAATTGGCGGCACAGTTTAAAAGGCTTGAAAGTCAGGTTATGAGCGACATCATAAGGCGGCTGAAGGCTAACGGCAATGAAATTACAAGGGCGGCAGATTGGCAAATATACCGATTGCGTGAATTGGGTGCTGCTCAGGAGCAGATTAACGCACAACTTCAGCAACTGCTTGAAATCACCGATACAGAGCTTTCAAGGATATATGATGATGTGCTAAGAGAGGATTACTCACATAACGCTGAGATTTACCGTAAAATGGGAAGGTCTTTCGTCCCTTTTGCCGAAAACGAGGTGCTAAAGCAATATGTGGAGGCGGTCAGAAAGCAGACAAAGGACGAAATAATAAACATCACGCAATCGCTTGGGTTTGCGAAACGGCTGCCGAACGGAAAAATACAACATATCGGATTATCCGAATACTATCAACGTACTCTTGATAATGCTTTGAATGGCATAGCAGCTGGCTTGTTCGATTACAATACAGCACTCAGGCAATGCGTGAAAGAAATGACACAAAGCGGATTAAGACGGATAGAATATGCCAGCGGTTGGAGCAATCGGGTTGATGTTGCAGTAAGAAGAGCAGTTCTTACGGGCTACGGACAGGTTACAGCACACATAAACGAGAGTATTGCCGATGATTTGGGAACAGACACGTTTGAAGTGAGCTTTCATCACGGTGCAAGACCCTCTCACGCTGAATGGCAGGGCAGAGTGTTTACAAAGGCACAGCTAATCAGCGTATGTGGTTTGGGAACAGGCGGAGGTTTGTGCGGCTGGAACTGCTATCACAATTATTATCCTTTCATTGAGGGGATAAGCGAGAGAACATACACCGATGAAGAACTTGACGCACTCAATGCACAGGACAATGCTGAGCGTGAATACAACGGTCAGACCTATACAGGATACACAGCCCGACAACTGCAAAGGCGGTTTGAAACTCAGATGAGGGCACAAAGGCAAGAAATTAAGCTTGCCGCCGAGGGTGGGCTTGATGATGAGTATGTAACAGCAATAAAGGCGAAATATACCACAACCAGAGCAGAATACGCAAAGTTTTGCAAGGCAATGGATTTAAGACCACAATATGAGCGTGTGACGATTGACGGTTTGGGCAATATTCGCAACTATAGAGGGTTGACAAATAATTCAGGTAGTGGTATAATAAAATCAGGAACATTTAATCCCTTGCCGCAGGATAGGGTTGTAAATGTTCTCCGTAAGGCATCGCAAGAATGGATAGCAACTCTT
>JAZQBH010000113.1:0-5078 GCA_045545655.1 Oscillospiraceae bacterium | reverse complement strand
TATATCACAGCTCCCCGATTGCCACATTTTGTTATAATCTATTATCAGTTTTTCTTTCCCTTAACTTTGCCCTTGCGAGCCTTCGGGAACGATATAATAAAATGTGAAATCCTATGTCCGCATAAGGTGAGCAAACTGCGAAAAATCCACTGTTTATCAGGCTTTTGGAGGACTTTACTAACAACCTATGATATGCTATAATAGCCATAGATTATTTCAAATTCAAATCGGAATTTGAAAACCACGATTTCATAAGTGGTTACTGCCCCTCATAGGGCTTTAATAAAATCCTCCAAAACGCTTGAAAACAAAGGATTTATCGCAATGTGTCCGCCTTATCCCTTTATACGATTTCACTTGCGTTTATGCTTCCCTCGCCACCTCATAAGGGCAAAAATAAGGGAAGAAAAATCTGATAACAAGCTATAAAAACAAGTGGCAATTGGGAAACTGTGACATATGTGCGAATATATTATACTGGAGGATTTCAAGATGGACAAGTACATTTATGATGAAAACAACGGTCTTTGGTATGAACTGCAAGGCGAATACTATTTGCCGTGCCTTAGCTTGCCACCCGAAGAAGAAAAGCCTATCGGGATATGGGGACAGCGGCACAAACGCTACCTGAAAGAACATAGAAAAGCAACCTACACAACACTTCTGACCAGCGGTAAGCTCAACACTTATCTTTCCGGCATCAACGAACAGGCGCAGGAACGCTTTGAACGGCTCATAGATGGCATGAAGCAGGCACAGGGTATCACGGAACAATTAAAGGCGGAAAACGCCTTAGAATGGGTCAGGAGAATGAATAATATACGGGCTTGTGCGATGGAGATTGTGAATAAAGAAATCATCTTCGCATAGCAGACTGGCGGTAACGCAAAGCGAGGGGTAAAGGTGTAAATGCCTTACCCCTCGTATTTTATGACGAGAATATGGCTTAACACAAGGCATTTGTGGGTTAAAAGCGCTACAGTAGAGAGATTATGCTGAAAACATAGGGTTTGGCAATCCAAAAGCAAACTATTTATGAATGTTGTCTGTTGCCTCTTGACTTATATCGGCAATCTATATATAATCGATATGTAGACTGTCGATACAAGGAGGGACATATATGGCAATTGATAAATCTCTGATTTCAGGGAATACAGATATGCTGATTTTGAAGCTGCTTGAAAAACAAGATATGTATGGGTATCAGATGATAGAAGAACTTGCGAAGCAATCCGACCATACTTTTGAATTGAAAGCAGGAACATTATATCCTCTGCTCCATCTCTTAGAGCAAAAGCAGTATCTTGTGTCCTATGACGGAGAAACTGTTGCGGGGAAAACAAGAAAATATTACAGGATTACAGATGAAGGGAAAAGATTTCTTGTGGTGCGGCTGTCTGAGTGGGAAAGCTACTCTGCCGCAGTCAATAAGGTTTTGTCGGGGGGTGTTTTGCTTGCAGGAATATAATTCTCCCGAAGAATATATCAAGGATGTTCAAAGATACATTCGTTGGAGCAGAGCAAAGGTTGTGGCAACAAGAGAGCTTTCTGACCACATAAACGACCAATACGATGCTTTGCGGGAAAACGGTCTGAATCAGAAAGAAGCAATGAGAAAAGCCATTGAAGAAATGGGCGATGCAGATGTAGTTGGGACAGAGCTTGATATTGTCCACCGCCCGAAAGTGAATTGGCTGTTGCTGCTCATAGCAGGCGTGTTGCTGCTGAGTGGTATTCTAATCTCTGCTATGCTAACCTCAATATCCCTGACCGTACCAAAGATAATCGGTATTGTGCTTGGAGTTTGTGTTGCTGCTTTTTTGTATTTTATTGATTACACTGTCTTAATTCGCTTTCCAAGAGCGTTATACGGACTGCTCTCACTGGCGGCAATCTTCGGGCTACTCTATGAATTATGGAACGGATTTGCACCGCTTGGATACGGTTTTCTGTTCTACCTGCTGCTATGCTATCCGATTGTTTTGGTCGGAATCCTGTTTTATGAAAAGAACAGTGAAAGCGAGACAAAAATCATACATTACTGGCTATATGCTATTTTTCCGCTGACTTTAGCGTTAATAAATCAAGCGTTTCCAGTTTTTGTGTTGCTGTTGGCTTGCGAGCTATTCATCTTTTGCTGCGGGTTAAAATTAAAATGGCTGAAATGGAATCGTGTTAATATCTTCGGTGTGGCTTGTATGCTGATTTTTCTTATTATCGGAGTGTACCTGTTAAGCCGCTTTTATCATCTTTTTCGCTTGCAGGAAAATACAGGATATTTACAACAGCTCGATTTCTTTTCGGTGTTTCGTGAAGCGGAGTTAATTGGAAAAAGCGGAATGCCTGTTGATGTGAAGGTAATGAGCTACTTCTATGACCACCCAATCACCCTGCTCCTGTACGAATACGGAAAATTTTCACTTGTATTTTTGCTGTTTGTATTCGGGATATTGTTTGCTATCCTTTACAGGACTTCAAAAAAGCAGGATACAGAGGTTGGCAAACTTCTAACCAATACCGTGCTGTTGATTTATATTTTACGAATTGTTTTCACTGCCTTATCCGACATTGGGGTTCTTCCGAACTTCTTTATGTGCGTCCCCTTCGTTGTAACAGGAGGAATGTTCATTATTTACGATATGGCACTTGTTGGAATTATCCTATCAGTAAACCGCAATGAGAGCATTGCAAAGGATTGGATTAAATTAAAAAGCAAGCGTAACGCTGCTAAAAACGGAGGTCAACTATGAAAAAATTCTTATGTGCTATTCTATTCTTGACGATGGTAATCAGTCTCTCCGCCTGCGGCGGTAAAGGCGTTTCGACACTTGTGAAGCATTATGGTCAGGAAAAGGTCGATGAAATGGAAATCGAGTGTACCGATGAAACACAGCTAAAGGTCGCAAATGACCTCATAGCAGAAGCAAAGGATATTATGTCTTACTGCGGGTCAGGAGACGGTACGAATAAAGAGGACTGCGGTGCGTTAGAAAGATACTATTTCTTTGATGATAAGGCGGTTCGGGCAGATGTTTCGATAGAACTTGTAACCACCAAACAGGAAAATGGGAAGGGATATATCTGGGTGAAATATTCAGCCGATTATTACGATAAGGATGATACTCTCATTTCTGGTAACGGAGAAGCATATTCACGTTGGGATATTGAACAGTTAGATGGAAAATGGACGGTAACGTTAATTGACGAAATACCGTAAGGATTGGTGAGTGTATGCAGAAACAAGCCGAATGGATATTATGTCCTGTTTGTGGCAACAAAACCCGTGACAGAACAAGATATGATACGGTCTTGAAAAACTATCCTCTCTACTGCCCGAAGTGCAAGCAGGAAACGCTGATAGAAGCAGAGAACTTGAAAGTAACCGTTATAAAGAAACAGGAAAACTAATCTCTATATGTATGCCGCCGTGTATGGGTAAAACCATAGCGGCGGTTTTTCTTCGCCTATCGGCTGCCTCTGTCAAAGGATTTCTTTCGTGGCTTTTGCTGTCTGCCCTGCTCCTGCAACTGTCTGAGCCTGTTTCGGACGCTCTCCTTTTCGGGCGGTCTTGGCGGTCTGCTCTTTTGTTTCACCTGACGCTCCCATTCGGCAAGGTCACGGTTGTATTGTTCCACAACGGCTTCCGCCTCCCGATAGGTCGCCATGAATGCCTGCACATCGGGATAACCGTCCTCCCTGAGAATATCGGGGAGCTTATCCAGCCTGCGGTCAATTTCTTGCTCCGTCTGCTGTATCTGCTCGGTAAGGGCTTTGCGCTCCTTGCCCTTGAAAATCCCAGTTGTTTCTGCAAGCTGTGTTTTCAGCTTGGGCAGAATGTTGTCCTGCAAATTCCTAATCCCTCTTGCCTCATCCTGCACCCGTATCATTAGATTCCGCATGGTGCAGAACTCTGTCATATCAATATCCAGCGTGGGCTTCGGCGGTATCCCGTATTCACGGATAAGGTTTTGTAAAATGTCCTTCGCCTTGTTCACGATACGGCGGAACAGATTCGGCAGCCAGCCCTCGCTTTTAATGGATTGGCTAACCTTGTCGTGTATCTCGGTTTGTTTGATTTCCAGTATTTTAGCCTCCTCAATCCCCGATACAAGTGCCATGTCCGCTGTCCTGTTCCATTCCTGCCTTGTAGCGTTGTCGGCTGCAATCTCTTCGGCTTTGGGATTGTTCTTGCCTATTTTCTTTGTCGGCAGGTACACGCTGTTTTTGTCAAATACCTTCAGGTGCTGTTCAGGGTTTTCAATATGGAGATTGATAAGGTTTGTATAATCCTCTTTTACCTCCCGAAGAAAAGGCTCTCTCTTGAAGCGGTCATCCTTTACGGTGAACAGATGGCTTTCGTAAACCTCTCCCTTTTTGATAATGGTACAGCCTTTTCTTATCTGCCCGTCCTCACCTGTGATTTCCTTCTTGGTGCGTACCCGCTTGCCTGTTTCGTCAAAGAATACGCTTCTTGTGGCAATCTTCACATCAGGCTCAGGAAGCAGCTTCCTTTCGCTGAAAATCAGATGAATGTGGTAATTGGTCTTGCGCTTATTGTGGTGCAATGCCGACACACATTCCACGCCGTACCGCCTGCGGAACTCATCTGTAAAATCCTCAAGCACCTGCTGCGGCTCGTACTGCGTGTAAACTTCGGGCAGGGCGATAATCAGCTCCCTTGCCTCAATACATTTCCCCTCTGCGCCGCTGCGCTGGAACTCCTGCCGGCTCTCCCTTGCGAGATTATTCCAAAAGGCATTGTCGGCGGTGCGGTAAGTGGCGTACAGATTTTCCTGTCTTGCGTGGCTGGTGATATACGATATTCGTCCTTTGACATTAGGCAGCTTCGACATCTGTATGAAGCTGTGTCTTGCCATAATCCAACCTTTCTTTAAAATATACCGTTCTCATTTTGCAACCGTCTTGACGGTTGCTGCTGTTTCGGCGGCTTTGCTGACGGAACAGCGCCGTATCAAAAGCGGCAGGGATTTCCTGCAAGCGTTGATACGGTAGCTCCCCGCAGGGGCGAATACCCTGAGTACAAATCGTTAGATTTGTGCGAGGGGTGTATTTCGCTC
>JAZQBH010000112.1:0-2398 GCA_045545655.1 Oscillospiraceae bacterium | reverse complement strand
ACAAAAAAATCCCCCGAAAATCCTTTTTTTCGAGGGAGTTTTTATTATTTTTGTCACATTAACCAAAATTATATTCAAGTTCTTCAAGTTTTTTGATAACTATGCTGCCGTTGCACAAATCAATAAGTGCTGCCGTAAAATCCTGCTCATCTTCGGAACGTATACAGAGTGTGATTTCAACATCTGCGCCGAAATTCTCCTTTTCGGTTCTTACATCAAAATCCGTAAGAGTTTTGCCGATTTTGCCGTAAAGTGAGTAATCCAGCTTGAGACAAAGCCTTGCCGCCGTGCACATATTGAGAATTTCCGCCGCTTCGACAGCTATTTTTGCGCCTTGGGTGTAGGCTCTTACAAGTCCCCCTGCGCCCAGCATTATTCCGCCGAAATAACGGGTGACAACGCAGGTAACATCAATAAGCCCCTCCTTGCGGAGCACCTCATAAATGGGCACGCCTGCCGTTCCGCCGGGCTCGCCGTCGTCGCTGTGACGGGCGGTATTGTTGTCACGGAGCATATATGCGTAGCAGTTGTGGGTAGCCTTGCGGTGCATTGCTCGTATCTCGTTAATAAAGGCTATGGCCTCCGCTTCGGTTTCTGTGTGGCGGATATAGCCGATAAATTCGCTCTTTTTTTCGATAAAACGGGCTTCGGCACTGCCACTTATTGTCTTATACCCCATTTCTTCTGTCTCCGTCAATGTTCTGGGGCGCTGTCTTGCCGACTCTGTCAAATTTATAGAGCAATGAGCAGTTCATCTTGGGATTATCCTTCTTGAAACGCTTTAAAATACGGTTAAGCACCATTTCCGCCTGCTCCTTTGTGGTGTTGGATAAAAGAATTACGAACTGAGACGCACTATAACGTGAGTAAACATCACGTGAACGCAGTGAATTCTTGATGCAGTCGGAAAGCTTACCCGTAACACGGTTCAGCGCCTTGGGCTCAAGCTCCTCCTGAGTCTTTGAAACCGCTGTGATAAGGCAAAGATGAGTGGGTCTGTTCGATCTAATGGCATCACGGATTTCCAGCTGATACACGTGCTTGAAAAATGGAAATTCGCAGTAGAACGCACCCGTTTCCTCTCCGATGTCATCCAGCTGACCTTTTAAAATGCCGAAATTTACATTGTATGAGCGGTCATCCTTAACCGTCTGCTCGTAGAGGGATACGAATTCGGGCGAAGGGTTGATGCCGTGCTTGTTGTAGAATAGATCCATAACATAGGCATAATGGCTCTTTGCCGTGGTCTTGTCGCCTGTCTCGAAAAGGGTCTTTATGTAGTAGTAATGGATAAAATCGTCCAGCTGTTCAATGGTAAGCGCCTTTCGGCAGATTGCCAGCAGGTCGCTGTAATAACGGTGCTTGAACATTGTTTCGATTGTCTCGCGGACAATTCTCACGTACAGGGAGTGATAATACGCATTAAGGGGCGCAACCCAGCTATCGTCACGGGAGCGTCCGAGGAAGTCACCCCTGTAAAGGTCGATAGCCTGCAAATAGAGGTTTGTCTTTTCCTTTTCGGACTGGGCGGAAATGCTCTTTTTGTAAAGCGCCTCAAAGCGGTCAAAGTCTATTTCGCAGTCAAGACGGTTATTAAAGGCATACGCACCCATGGAATTAATGATAATTTCCTGACCGTCGGGCAGTTCTAATTCCGCCAGACAGCTTCTCAGCCTGTGCAGGGAAGTTTTCAGCGCACCCACAGGGTTTTCGCTGTTCTTTTCGCCCCAGAGAAGATTGATAAGCTCCGCCTGGGAAATGTCACGGTTATGGTTGGCAATCATGAACTGAAGCAGCGTCCACATTTTTCTGGAACGCTTTGACTGCTCGGTGATAACCTTATCGCCGTATGAAATTGAAAACTCTCCGAAGGTAGTTATTTTCAGCTTTTCCATTTGTTACCGTTCCTTTCTGCTATAATAAAAAGGTGTTATATAAATCGGTTTCTTTTCCGCCTCAAGCTTTTTGTAAAAAGCTTGACCAAAAACTTTTATTTCTCGCTTCGCTCGTTTTTAAGAGAATGCGGAATCGTTCAAAACAGCAGTTTTGCATTTTACTTGTTTGCTTCACCACCGTTGCACAGCGTTTAACGCTTTATAAGCCTTTAAAAAGGCGGAACTTGCTGCGGCGCTCCGCCGCCTATTGCCAGTATTTTCTGTCAAGTGTGCGGTACTGCACCGCTCTCGCAATATGCCGCTTCCCGATAATCTCCGCCCCATCAAGGTCGGCACAGGTGCGTGCAACCTTTAAAATGCGGTCATAGGCTCTTGCGGAAAGTCCTGATTTTTCAAAGGCGTTCTTTAAAAACTGCCCTGCCTGCTCGCCCAGAACACAGGCCTCATCAAGTAAATCGGGCGTAATCTGCCAAGTTGTGCGTATGCCTGTGCCCTTAAATCGT
>JAZQBH010000111.1:0-8107 GCA_045545655.1 Oscillospiraceae bacterium | reverse complement strand
TGGGCATTCCTGATGAAGAATTAAGCCTTTCTATAAGTCTACAAATATCTCGATGTTTCTTTTCTGATAAACTAGATTTTGTCATACCTAAGATGATATCAACAGATAAATCTTTCGTAAACCTTTTGTTTTTTATACCATCTGAAAGGCTAATCATATGTGTCGAAATGCGGTCGCAATCGGTGAAAGCAGTAATTATTTTTAGTGAATTACAAGGAGTTGAATTTTCAACTCTTGCAGGAGAGTAGAGAATAGGTTCATCGAAATCTGAACATAAAAATGTAGGTTGATTTGTAATTTCATTTATACTTTTAATCATATTATTCCCCCATATTAGCTTTTATCCATGGATACTCTATGCCAGCAAAGGTGTTGAGAATAGCGGTTATTACTATTTCGGATAATTTACAAGGCACAGCCATTCCAATTTGTTTTCTTACACTGCTATATTTGCCAACAAACTCATAGTTGTCAGGGAATGTTTGGATTCTTGCGCGTTCTCTGTTTGTAAGTTCTCTGTTTGTCCAGTGATACATAAATGTTCCACCGCCACCTGCGGCTGTAACTGTATACGCAGGTTTATCAGGGTCTAACTTTCGATATATCTGACTAATTTTTGTTTTAGTATGTATTTTTAAATCTTCAGGAAAATCTTTTCCAAGTCTTTCTTCTGCTTGCCATATATTTTCGCCAGGATTTATAAAAGAAAGACGTCTTATTACATCTTTTGAGAGTTTTCTTATTTCATTGTTCGGTGCTGTTAAAGGTATGTTTGAGAGTGCCGTTCGTGATGAAATATCACATTCTGAATATAAAACAGGGTCAGGTACGTGATATTCGTAAGGTAAATCTTCTCTTATTCCAACGATAATAACCCTATGACGTGTTTGGGGAATACCGTACTGTTCTGCCTTATATAAATTAACATTAAGGCGATATCCAGCGGCTTTCATATCAGCTAAGATTACTTGGAAATCGCCTGAGCCTGCCGAGCGTATACCAGACACATTTTCTGCTAAAAACCATTGCGGTTTATGTTTTTTTAGTACTTCTATACCATACCAATAAAGTTGTCCGTATTTTTCATTAGCAAGCCCCTTATGTTCACCAACATTTGAAAAACTATTGCAAGGAAACCCATAACAGAAAGCGTCTATTGCTTCAAGTGAATTTATATCTAACTCTCTAACATCACCACAATAGACAGTGTGAGGGACATCAGGACAAATATTTTTTCTATAGGTTTCGCAAGTGTCAGGGTCATAATCGTTAGCCCAAGCGTGTTTTATAGTAAATTTTCCGTCATTACTTTTAGCATTCATAGCACCACAGGCTAGACCACCAGGACCGCAGAAGAGTTCGCCTAATTTAAATGTAAATTTGCTGTTCATATATACCTCTTTTATCTATGTGGTTGAGTGTAATTACATACATTGTATTATATCACAATATCAAAAAAAAATCAACTATTAAAACGAATGGAAACTATGTATTAGGATATTTATGGATTTTTATGTTTTACCCCCTGTATTTCCCAGGGGTTATGCCGTACTTTTTCTTAAAACTTCTGTTGAAATAGGAAAGGTTGTCAAATCCACAACGGCTTGCGATGTCGATGATGTTCTCGTCTGAGGTGTGCAACAGCCTTGCCGCCGCTTCAAGGCGGTGGTCGTTTAGGTACGCTACAAAGCTAACGCCCATACTCTCCTTGAAAAACTTCATAAAATACGACTTGCTGTAAAAGCACAGCTCGGCCATCTGCTCGATGGTCATTTCTTCGGGGTAATGCTCCTCAACATAAGAAAGCACAACCTTTATTTTGTCAAGTTGTTTGCGCTTTGCGGCGGTGTCCTCGGCGTCTGCGGAGCTTAACTGATAGAACATCAGAAACAGGTTTCCCTTAACTGCAAGCTGATAGCCCACAGGTTTTTTGTCGCAAAGTTCGTCAATGCTGTCTATGCACTCCGAAACGGCTGTGTGAATACTGCTGTCAGCAGTAAGCACGTCAGGCACGGACTTCGTTCCGTTTACAATCGGGGAGATGTAGTTTTCCCAGCACAGGTCGTTTTCAGAGGATTTCAGCATAGTCGGTCTGAAAAGGATATTTTCGTATTCCATAGCGCTGTTCTGAAACTGCGAAATGCTGTGCAGTTGTCCCGACATTACCAGCACGACATCGCCTGCCTTGACGTGATATTTCGTGAGGTCAACGGACACTATTCCCTCGCCCTTTTTGATTACGATAAGCTCAACCTCGTCGTGCCAGTGTATTTTCACCGACTTGAAATCCAGCGGAATTGAGCAGAGATATGTGTTATACGGGAAGTCAGCGGAGGTGTGTGTTTTCGTTTCACGATACGTTTCGTATTTTTTACGTTTCATTAAGTTTTCCTCCAAAAAGGATAGTATTGTGCAAAAAACCGACTGTTTTTTGCAAGAAAATAATGGCGGATAATGTTATAATACTTAATATCAAAGACAGGAGTTATGCTGTAAGCAAATTGCACGTCTGCGAATATACTGAATAAACAAACAAATTGAACAGAACAAAAGGAGCAATATTATGAATCTGAATGAAATACTCACTGCCGCCTATGGCAGACAGATTAAAGACTGCACCAATGCGGAAATCTACGCTGCACTTATGAAAAAGACAAACCAGCTTGCGGCTGAAAAGAGCAAGGCAGACGGCAAGAAAAAGCTGTATTACATTTCGGCTGAATTTCTTATCGGCAAACTGCTTTCCAACAATCTTATCAACCTCGGCATTTATGACGACGTTAAAAGACAGCTTGCGGAAAACGGCAAGAACATCTGCGAGATTGAGGAAATTGAAAACGAGCCTTCGCTCGGCAATGGCGGTCTTGGCAGACTTGCAGCCTGCTTCCTCGATTCTGCGGCTACCCTCGGGCTTAACGCCGACGGTGTAGGTCTTGCGTATCACTTCGGCTTGTTCAGACAGGTTTTCAAGGATAATGCACAAACTACGATCCCCGATAAGTGGCAGGATGACAACTGCTGGCTGAACAAGACTGATAAGGTGTATTCCGTTAAGTTCAGAGGGCTTGACGTTAAGGCAAGACTGTACGACATCAACGTAACAGGCTACGACAGCGTAACAAACAAACTGCACCTGTTTGATGTGGAGTCTGTTGACGAAAGCATTGTAGAGGACGGCATTGACTTCGACAAAACCGCAATCGCAAAGAACCTCACCCTGTTTCTCTATCCCGATGACAGCGACGAAAACGGCAGACTGCTGAGAATTTACCAGCAGTATCTTATGGTATCTGCTGGCGCACAGCTTATTCTTGACGAGTGCACAGCAAAGGGCTCAGACCTGCATGATTTGTACGACTATGCCGTTATTCAGATTAACGACACTCACCCCACAATGGTAATTCCTGAGCTTATCCGCCTGCTTTGCGAGCGTGGAATTGAAATGGACGAGGCTATTGAAATCGTCAGCCGCACCTGTGCGTATACAAACCACACCATTCTTGCGGAGGCTCTTGAAAAGTGGAACATCAGCCAGCTTAAAAAGGTTGTTCCGCAGCTTATTCCGATTATTGAAGTGCTTGACGACAAGGTGCGCAGAAAGTTTGATAATCCTGCGGTTTACATCATCGACAAGGACGAACGTGTTCACATGGCGCACATCGACATTCACTACTCGTTCAGCGTGAACGGTGTTGCGGCGCTCCACACAGAAATCCTCAAGAATGAAGAGCTTAATCATTTCTTTAAGATTTATCCCGAAAAGTTCAACAACAAGACAAACGGCGTTACTTTCCGCCGTTGGCTGATGCACTGCAACCCCGAGCTTGCTGAATACATCACCCAGCTTATCGGAGATGGCTGGAAGAAGAACGCCGACGAGCTTGAAAAGCTGCTTGCGTTCAAGTCTGACGAGGCGGTGCTCAATCGTATTCTTGATATCAAGCAGAGCAAGAAGGTTCAGCTGAAAAGCTATCTTGCCACAAAGCAGAATATCGAAATCAGCGAAAATTCAATCTTCGATATTCAGATCAAGCGTATGCACGAATACAAGCGTCAGCAGCTGAATGCGCTGTATGTAATCCACAAGTATCTTGAAATCAAGGCTGGCAAAAAGCCTGCCACACCTATAACCGTTATCTTCGGCGCAAAGGCGGCACCCGCTTACATCATCGCACAGGATATCATTCACCTTATTCTGTGCCTGCAGGAGCTTATCAGCAACGACCCCGAAGTAAAGCCATACCTCAATGTTGTTATGGTTGAAAATTACAACGTAACGCTTGCTGAAAAACTCATTCCCGCTTGTGATATTTCCGAGCAGATTTCGCTTGCTTCCAAGGAGGCCAGCGGCACAGGAAATATGAAGTTTATGCTTAACGGTGCGGTTACTCTTGGTACAGAGGACGGCGCAAACGTTGAAATCCATCAGCTTGTAGGCGACGAGAATATCTACGTTTTCGGCGAGGACAGCGACACTGTTGTAGCACGCTACAAGAGAGCAGACTACAACTCAAAGAAGTACTACGATGAAAACAAGGCTATCAAGGAAGCGGGTGACTTCATCAAGAGCGAAAAGCTGCTTGCCCTCGGCGACAAGACCAGACTTGAACGTCTGTTCAACGAGCTTATCGGCAAGGATTGGTTTATGACCTTCCCCGACTTTGACGAATACGTCACTGCAAGAGAAAAGGCTTACGCTGATTACAACAACCGCATTGAGTGGGCAAAGAAAATGTTGGTTAATATTGCTAAGGCAGGGTTCTTCTCGTCTGACAGAACCATCGCTCAGTATAACAACGACATCTGGAAGATCTGATTTTCTGAATGATTGCGGCATATTGTGCTGTGTCGTGGCAGTAGTCACGGCGCAGCCTGCCGTTTTCAGATATAATGTCCTGATTACTCTATATTTTATCACACACGGGCACAAAAATCAAGTGGCACGCCTGTTATCCGCAAGCGAAAGGAGCGGCTATATGAACGACAGTCTGACGTTACTGCTTGAAAAAGCAAAGAATGACAACGACCTGAAACAAAGAATATACGCAACCCGAGCCGACAAAAATCCCGTGTTTGCCTTGTGCGAGCTTGCTACGGCGGAGGGTTTTCCGATTACTGCCGCTGAGCTTATTGATGAGGGCGAGGGAGCGTGTGCGGCAATGCTCCGTTCAGTGAACGGCGGCGGTGTAGAAGCCCCCGACGGCTGGGACGACTATTACGAGATGTTCTTTGCGGCACTTGATTTTATATGAAAAGTCTATATAAGAAAAAGCGTATGAAAATCATACGCTTTTCTTTATTTTGTAATCAATTGCATATTTCTTCCGTCGTCACAGCCGCAGATACACCATTCAAATTTCTTAGATACGATATAAAAATCCTCAAGTAAACCATCTGTTTCGTTTAATACAGTAATGATGTCACAGGCATATCCTTCATATACCCAACCCTGACTTAAAATGAGGTAATACAATTCTTTTTCATTATAATAATCTGGAATAAGAGAAACTATGTTGTTTATATAAGCACTCCAGCTTTCGGTAAACATTACTGGCTCTGAATGATTCAGCTGTTTTTTGAAATTAAGCCATAAATAACTCAGGTCAGTGCGGTCGGGATTTCTTTTGCGGTCAAAGAACGAGCAACAAAATTTGTCTATTATATCTGCATATTGAAACTTAGAAGCTTCGTAGAAGCGTTTTCTGTCAATGCTTTCTTCTTTTATAATTTCTTCTATTTCGTCACGTATCCAGTATCGCACAGGTTTGTTTTTCAGCTTTTCCTGCCAGACAGTGCTTTTCCATTCTCCGCTCATATTCTTTCACTCCGTATCAGAACAACCCCACAAGCTTTTCGGAAGAAAACGCCTCGTTTTCATAGGTGAGGTCGTAAATAGTGTTGAGGTTTTCTTCGCTGTATTCGATTTCCTTTGAGTAGTTTTTGGCGAGAATTACAGACTTTCCAAAATCCGCATTTTCGGCGGTGAAGATATATCCCATAACCGCCATAGATATAACGGAAAACTTCACCTTCGATAGTATTTCCTCATCGAAAACGCCCTTCATAAAATATCGCCAGATAAAATAAAGCCCGATGTTTCTTATGTATTTTTCATACTCCTTGGATATGTATTTCTTTTCTCTTGGTTTACCCTTGATTTCGAGAATAAATGGTTTCCACTTTTCATCAATCGGCTCTAATTCGTAAAGAATATCAAGCACAGCGTCTATGTCGGCAGGTGTGGCTGAATGGGACTGCAAAACTGTCATTTCGGGAAGGTTTTCCTCGAAATTATCAATCGCAGACTGCACTCTTTCGGCATAAGCGAGAACAGGAGAAATCGCAGTTTTAAGCGGAATACTGGTATCTCTGATAACATCGGATATATTCTTCCTTGCGATTATCAGCTGCTCGTAAAGTACGTGGTCGTAATCGCTGCAACCCTCGTCGGGGACTTCGGTTTCTGCATATTCTTCCGTATCACCGTGTGCGAGGATAAGCCGTGCTGCCACTTCACAGCACATTCCCACGCCACCTTCTATTACTCCGTCAAACCATTCGTAATAACGGGGGTGCTTGGTGCATATTTCGGAGAGTTTATCCTCTCCGAGAGTGAGAAGGACTTCGCATAAATTCTGCTCGTTAAGGAACTGACAGCGTTCATTTTTAAGTTTAAAACATACCGTTTCGCCAAAATCAATAGAGTTTCTTAACCTATCTCCGAATTCTCCGTCTAGCGTGCGGTAATATTCCGCAGTCTTTTCGTCAATATCAATTTCCCAGCCGATACAGCAGTTGTCGGAGCATTTATCGGCAATACACTTGAAGTCCTTGCAGTAAAGCGGTGTTCTTAAAAGCATAGTTTACCTCACAAACTTTATCAGGGGAGCGACGCTCCCCTGATATATTTATTCGAATTTCGGCTCACAGGTGAGATTTACGCCAAGTCGCTTGAACGTAAGCTCGTCCACTGCCGACAGGATAACGCTTGAATGCACCTCGCAGCCACGCAGTTTCTGCAGCTGCTGCATAGCCGCCTTGGCGTTGGGGTCGGTGTTTGCGCAGATTGCAAGCGCAAGCAGAGTTTCGTCTGTGTGAAGTCTGGGATTGCTGCTGCCGAAGTGATGGGTTTTCAGCTGTTGGATAGGCTCAAGTACTTCGGGCGACATCAGCAGTACGCTGTCGTCAAGTCCTGCAAAGCGTTTGAGGGCATTGAGTATCAGCGCCGAGGACGCCCCGAGAAGATTGGAGGTCTTGCCTGTGATTATACTGCCGTCGGGAAGCTCCATTGCGGCACAGGGAACGCCGCAAATCCGCTCTTTTTCAAGGGCGGGTTCAACACACGGACGGTCGTCGGGGGTGATGGAAGCCTGCTTCAGCATAAGCTCCAGCTTGTACAATTCGTCGTCTGTGATAAGTCCCTTTCTGTGCTTGCAAAGTGCGGTGTAATAGCGGCGGATTATCTCAGCGTTTGCCGCCTCACGCACTACCTCGTCGTCTGTGATGCAGTTGCCGACCATATTGACGCCCATATCGGTAGGGGACTTGTACGGCGACTGCCCGAAGATTTTCTCGAACATTGCGTTCAGTACAGGGAAAACCTCTACATCACGGTTGTAGTTTACGGTTGTTTCGTTATAATAATCAAGGTGGAACGGGTCAATCATATTGACGTCGTTGAGGTCTGACGTTGCCGCCTCGTAGGCGATGTTTACAGGGTGACGGAGCGGTAAATTCCATATCGGAAACGTTTCAAACTTCGCATATCCTGCGTTTATACCACGCTTATGCTCGTGGTAAAGCTGTGAAAGACAGGTAGCCATTTTTCCGCTGCCGGGGCCAGGGGCGGTGACTATAACAAGCTTACGGGTAGTTTCAACAAAGTCGTTTCTGCCGTAGCCGTCGTCGCTCATAATCAGCGGAATATTAGAGGGATAGCCGTTTATGTGGTAGTGATGGTAGACCTTGATTCCAAGGCTTTCCAGTCTGCTGCCGAAAGCGTCAATAGACGGATTGCACTCATATTGTGTAATAACAACACTGCTGACATACAGCCCGATTTTGGTGAACTCGTTGTAAAGGCGGATAACGTCTGCGTCATAGGTTA
>JAZQBH010000110.1:0-2747 GCA_045545655.1 Oscillospiraceae bacterium | reverse complement strand
CTACGATCCGACTTATATCACTAAAGGAGAACACAAAATGAAAAAATTTACAGCAATTATTATGCTTTTAACTTGTTTGCTGACTTTAACCGCTTGCCGTAATACAGGTCAATTCCCCGACAACGGCAACGCATATTTCATTGCAAAGGTATCTGAACTCAGAGAAAACACAATGCTTGTTGAAGTGACCGACAAAGGTAACTGCGGAATACAGGTCGGTGACCCGATTTCCATTTCAACTGAGAAGATAGCTGGCGTTATTGCCAGTGATCCTAAAACCGTCACCAACAATTACCTTCGTATAGAATTTGACGGAAATATTATGGAAACCTATCCCCTGCGATTAGGCGAGATTTTCAGAATAGACATCACCAACAAAGACGGATTTTCAATCGAATAATAAAAAACAAGCGTATGCAAAAGCATACGCTTGTGTTGTTTATCAGATTTTCAGATGTTTTCAAGCGACTTTTCGAGAAATTGCTTGGTTCGTTCGCTTTTCGGGTTTGTGAACACCTGTTCGGGGTCGCCGACCTCCTCGATAACGCCGCCTGCCATAAATATCACCTTGTCAGCAACGCCACGGGCAAAATTCATTTCGTGGGTTACGACTATCATCGTGCGTGAGGACTCCTTCAGATCACGGATTACTCGCAGCACCTCGCCTGTAAGCTCGGGGTCAAGAGCGGATGTAGGCTCGTCAAAGCAGAGTATATCGGGACTTAATGCAAGTGCTCTTGCAATTGCCACTCTTTGCTGCTGTCCGCCTGAAAGATTACACGGATACTCGTCTGCCTTTTCCGCAAGACCTACCGTGCGGAGAAGCTCCATTGAATTGTCGTGGATTTCCTTGGCAATCTGAGCCTTCTGTTCTTTGTTGACCCAATTACCCGATTTTCTCGAAAGCTCTCGCAATTCTCTTGCAAGTGTTACGTTTTTCAGCACCGTATACTGCGGAAACAGATTGAACTGCTGAAACACCAGACCGAAGTGAAGCATTTTTTCACGACGCTCACGCTCGGAATAATCCTCGCTTGCATCATAAAGCAGTTTTCCATCAAGATTAAAGCATCCAGCGTCGGGCTTTTCGAGAAAGTTCAGACAACGGAGAAGCGTGGTCTTGCCGCTGCCCGAAGAACCGATAATAGCCAGCACCTCGCCCTTTTCCATTGAGAAATCTATTCCTTTGAGAACCTCAGTCTTTCCGAAGCTCTTGTATACTCCATTAACTTCAAGAAACGCCATAAAGCCTCCATCAACCCGAATAGTAGTTCAATTTCTTCTCGGTGTAGTTAAGCAGAATTGTAAGCAGACCCGAGAAAAGCAGATAAAACGCACCGATATAGAACATCGGCCAGATAAGCGCCTTCTGTGAGACAATATTCTGTGCCGCCTGAACAAGCTCTACAACCATTATAACTCTTGCAAGCGAAGTATCCTTTACAAGTGTGATAATCTCGTTGCCCATAGGAGGCACTATCCGCTTGATTACCTGAAACAGCACTACCTTGAAAAATATCTGCGACTTGGTCATACCAAGCACCTGTCCCGCTTCATACTGACCCTTGGGAATGCTTTCTATTCCGCCACGGTAAATCTCCGAGAAATAACAGGAATAGTTGATTACAAACGCAATCAGCACGGCTGTCATACGTGGCAGAGCCTTTGCGTCAAAGATAATTCCGGGGCCGTAGAATACTATGATTATCTGAAGCATCAGCGGTGTTCCGCGGATAATCCACACAAATGTCTTAACCAGCCACTTTATCGGCGGAAATTTTGACATAGACCCGAACGTTATCAACAAGCCAAGCGGCAGTGAACACGCAAGAGTTATCGCAAATATAATCAGCGTTGTAATAAATCCGTCTGCAAGCTGTAACGTAACATCTAAAAATGACATAATCTGAAATTCCTTGTTTTATTGATTACTGAAATGCGTAAACATCAGCAAGGTCATACTTTTCAGCAAGTGCCTTGAGTGTGCCGTCCTTGACAAGCTCGTCGATAGCCGCATTAACCTTAGCCTGAACGTCTGTGTCAGCCTTGCGGAAGCCTACTGCGTATTCCTCGGGAGCAAGATTGATGCTTTCAACAATCATAAGGTCGCTGTAGTCTGTGCCTTCGCCAACGGAAGCCTTTGCCATAACATAGTCGATAACGCCGATTTCAGTTGTGCCAGCCTTGATTTCCATAAGCACGTCCTTCTGTGCGGCAGAGCCGTTGTAGGACTTGCTGAGTGTTTCGTCAGACAGAACAGCAGTTTCACCAGCAGAGCCGATTTCAGCAGTTACGGAAGCATTAGCCATAGATGCAATATCAGTGTACTTGGAAGCGTTATCCTTCTTGATAACAACAACCTGCTTGTTTCTTATGTAGGGAGTGGAGAAGATAATCTTCTCAGCAAGCTCGTCATTAACGGTCATACCATTCCAGATAACGTCGATAGTCTTAGCGTCAAGCTCGAAAACCTTGTTGTTCCAGTCGATTACCTGAAACTTGGGAGTAACGCCCAGCTTTTCGCATACTACCTTTGTAAACTCTGTTTCAAAGCCAGTAAGCTCGCCGCTTTCGTCAAGGTAGTTCATCGGCTCAAAGTAAGTAATGCCGACAATCATTTCGCCCTTTTCTTCAATGTACTTCCAGCCCTCTGCCTCGGAGCTGTTGTTACAGCCGCAAAGACCCAAAGCCATTACAACTGTAAGCATAAATGCAAGTATCTTCTTTTTCATAGTTGTTTTCCTTTC
>JAZQBH010000109.1:0-9198 GCA_045545655.1 Oscillospiraceae bacterium | reverse complement strand
GCCACGCCATATTGCGGGCGAGTGTACGCATTGTCTGCATACCCTCCTCGTCCTGAACAACCTGTTCGGGATTTGAGCCGTGCACCTGATTCCAGTACTGCGACGAAACCACAGGCATCGAGCTTATCGTGAAATACTTGTTAATCTGGTCGAATGCCGCTGAAGCGCCGCCTCTGCGACAGCTTACAACGCTTGCGGCTGGCTTGCCCACAAATGCGCTCTTTCCGCAGTAGAACGCCCTGTCCATAAATGCGGTGAGCAGTCCGCTTGCCGCCGCATAGTGTACGGGCGAGCCGAACACAAAGCCGTCTGCGGTGCGTGCCTTTGCCACAAATTCGTTCACGGTATCGTCGGCGAAGCACTTTCCCGTCTTTGAGCAGCTTCCGCAGGCGATACAGCCTGTAATCGGCTTGTTGCCTACCCAGAAAATCTCAGCCTCAACGCCGCTTTCTTCAAGAGTTTTCTTCACCTCGCACAAAGCTGTGTATGTACAGCCCTTTTCGTGCGGTGAACCGTTTACTAACATTACCTTCATAATAAAAATCTCCTGTTACAAATCAAATAAGTCGCTGTGTGTTCCTGTTCTTGTGAGGTACAATATCAATTCTCCATTATCAATCTCATAAATCAAAAGCCAGTCAGGAGTAATGTGACACTCTCTGCAACCTTTAAAATTCCCGCTTAATGCGTGGTCTTTGTTCTTCTCTGGTAAAGATTCTCCGTTTGCGAGTTGTTTAATAATGTTCGTTATTAACGATATATCATAACCTCTCTTCTGCACACGCTTTAAGTCTTTCTGAAAACGCGCTGTGGACTTCACTATATATTTCATCCGAGCAAATCCTCCATCATTTTGTCCACATCGTCATAACCTTTATACTCTGACGGATTTTCCTTCATACGTTTGACTTCTGCAATAGCCTCAAGAGTATCTGCATTTGGAACGTTTGCTGTAACCTTAAAAGGTATTGCCTGCTCTCTGATAGCTTGTTTCGCTGCCATCATAAAATATGTGGTAATATCCAAGCCAAGTTTTCCTACAAGTTCCTGAAGTTCTGCCTTTGTTTCATCATCAATTCGCATTGTAATATTTGCCATAACAAACACCTCCTTCTGCACTTACAATTATACCATATTGTATGCACGTTGTCAATACATTATAAGTGCAATATTAAAGAGATTTTCTATTGAAATCGCTGTATGGCTCGGTCTGTCATATCTCCTTTCAGATAAACACAAAATTAACTAAAATCATATAACACGCCGTGCCGCCGGCAACCGACAGCAGCATATTCCGCCGCCAGATATGCAGTACCGCTATCAGCAGTACCGAAATTATTTCGGGCAGAGCGTAAGGCGCAGACAGCACGCTTACATTCTTGAAGCAGTACACCACCAGCAACCCAAGCGCCGCACCTGTAATCACCTTGCCCAGATACTGCACATACTTCGGTGCGGGCTTATTTCCGCCGAATGCAAGAAACGGCAGAAACCGAGTAAGCATTGTTCCCAGTGCGGCGGCGGCAATGACGACAGCGGTCTGCATAACGTCAAGAGTCATTCTCAGCCACCGCCCTTTCCAGTGGTTTACGGAAAATGGTGAGAACAAGAATAATCACCGCCATCGACGGAATGATAAATCCATCACTGCCGAAAATCAGCAGACAGACCACCGTTGCCGCTATCCCTATAAGCGAGGATATGTGTGATTTTTCCTTCAGCCAGTTGTCGAGGAAAATCACCACCAGCAGAGCCGTCATCACGAAGTCAAGCCCTTTAAGCTCCACCCCGATAAGCGTTCCTGCAAGCGACCCGAACGCCGCACCCGTCACCCAGTAAAGCTGATTGAGGATAGTCACCCAGAAGTAAAATTTCCCCTTGTCCACCCCATCGGGAACGGTTGCCGTGCAGTTTATCGAAAAGCTTTCGTCGCACAGCCCGAAAATCAGATAGGGCTTTATTGCGCCTGTGCCTTTATACTTGCCCAGCATTGATATTCCGTAGAACAGATGCCGTGCGTTTACCATAACCGCCATTATGAATGCACCCAGAGGGTCAAAGCCTGTAACCATCAGGTCTACCGCCACAAACTCCATACTGCCTGCGAAAACCACCGCCGCCATTATTATCGGCACTGCGGCGGCAAGCCCCTGTGTGCGTGCGTATATTCCATAAGCCGTTCCGAGAAACAGAAATCCCGCCATAATCGGAATTGTTTTCGGAAAGGCCGCTTTTAATGCCTTTATCATTATATTATCCTTGTCTTATGCCATTCCACATAATTATTGTCAAGGCAAAGGCGGCAAATCGGTCAGCTGTTAATTCCGCCGTTTTGCCTTAATTCCTCTGCAATTTTTGCCAGCTTTTTCAAGCGGTGATTTAGTCCGCTTCTTGAAAGCTCGGTGCTGTGCAGTCCGCACAGCTCAGACAGCGAGCTTTCGGGGTTTTCGATACGCAGACGCGCCGTTTCCCTGAGTTCTTTAGTAAGTCCTTCCTCGCCGAGAACCTCGTAGATAAGCTCTATGTCACGTCGGGATTTTTCGCTTGCGGCAACGGTTTTGTCAAGATTTGCGCTGTCGCAGTTCACGCTTCTGTTTGCACGGTTGCGGATATCCTTTTCAATCTTCACCTGCATAATCTCCAGTGCGTGAAGGCTTGCGCCGATATAGGTGAGAAAATCCTCTATTATCTCGCTTGTCTTGAAGTACAGCACGCTGTTTTTGCCGCGCTGAGTGGTTTTCACTGCCATACCGTGTTCGTCCATAAACGAACATAGTTGCTTTGTGCGTTCGTTTTCGGGGAGTATCATTTCAAGGTGATATTCCTTGTTGGGGTCGGTGACGCTTCCGCAGGAAACAAACACGCCACGCAGAAATGCGCCGCTGTCAGAGTCGTTTCCCGATACTACCTCATAGTTAATCGACGAAAAATCCCCGAACATCTCACGAAAGCCCTTCGACTTCACGCGGAAGGTATACAGAGAATTTCCGTTCTTCACAAGCCGCTTTATCTCATATCGCTCATCGGGAAACACTATTTCGCACAGCGTTTTCGCCGCTGAAAGCAGGTCGTTGTTTTCGGTCTGAACGGCTGGCTTGCCGTCGTCCAGGGTGCGCCCCGCATAAAACAGACCATAAAGCATAGCCGCCGCCTCGGGGCGGCTTAAATCAGAAACCGAGCAGAGCTCGTTTTTTACATCAGATGAAAATGACATTTTTATCAAACCTTAATCTTGTCTAGGGGTTACTTTTAAATTCGGGGTGTTCCTCAAGATACTGAGGTGCTTCGTAGTTGACGATATTGTCGATGTGGATTATGGAATAATCCTCGCCCTTTTTCTGCGTCATCTGCTTCAGGTTGTGACCCGTGAAATGGTCGCCGAGGTAAAACTCGTAGATGACAATAGCTGTGTTCATTTTTCTGGGCATTTTATCGTGGCGAAAAGCACGGAGCATACCCACAATGTTGTCGCCGCAGGGGAAATCCGCAAAAAGGTCTTCCGCCTTGTTACTGCTCTTGTCGAAATACTTTATCTCAATCCGTCCAACAAAATCGCCTTTAAGGTACATTTCGTCATAAAAGCGGCGGGGCACTCCGTCCGTAAGCCGCATATATTCAACCGCCGCCTGTTCCGACGGAAAAACGCCTGCATATACCGCAAGAGTTCCTTTATCCATTCCCATATATCAAGACTCCTTTGCTATATCCCTGTGAACCTCACGCACTCGCAGACCCTTTTCTAGCAGATAGTCCGAGGTGCGTTTGGCAAACGTTATGCTGCGGTGCTTTCCGCCCGAACATCCGAACGCTATCACAAGACGGCTTTTGCCCTCCTTAACGTACATCGGGATAAGGAAATCCGCCATATCACGGATTTTTTCCTCAAGCGTCTGCGACTGCTCTGCGTTCATTACATAACTGCGCACGTCCTCGTCAAGTCCTGTTTTGTGCTTCAGCTCCGCCACATAAAACGGGTTTGGCAGACACCGCACATCAAACACGAGGTCTGCGTCATTCGGCACGCCATACTTGAACCCGAAGCTCATACACGTTATGGTCATTCTGTCGGTCGGCTTATCCATAAACAGCCCTGCCACCTGCTCTTTAAGCTGTGCGGCACTGATAAGCGAGCTGTCTATGATGTAATCCGCCAAGGCACGGATATTGTCAAGCGCCTGTATTTCCATATCAATCGCTTTGGAGAGGTTGCCGTCTGCCGCCTCGTTCAGAGGGTGAAGTCTGCGTGTTTCGCTGAAGCGTTTGAGCAGTATCTCCTTTGAGGACTGCAGAAACAGCACGTGGATTTCCATTCCGTCTGTATTTTTAAGACTTGAAACCACATCTGCAAGCCCCGAAAACATCACGCCGCCACGGATATCCGTCACCACCGCTACTTTGCTTATATCGCCGTTTTCTCTGCAAATCTGGGCGAACTGCGGCACAAGCTGCGGCGGCATATTATCCACGCAGAAATAGCCGATATCCTCCATCACCTTAACCGCCGTGGATTTTCCCGAACCCGACAGCCCTGTTACTATAACCAATTCCATTTTACCGACCTCTGTTTTAAAGCATATTCACACGTTCTGCGAACGTTTTTATGTGAACAAGCTCTGATTTTCTATAATCATCATTTCGCATTCCAGCTCAACACCGTTGTGTGCCAGAACGGTTTTCTTTACGTGCTCCACCAGTGCTCTGATGTCGGCAAGCGTTGCACCGCCCTTGTTTATTACAAAGCCGCTGTGCTTGGCGCTTACCTGTGCGCCGCCTATAGAATAGCCCTTAAGACCGCATTCCTCAATCATAGCGGCGGCAAAGCCCTCTTTCGGGCGCTTGAATGTGCTTCCGCAGGACGGATATTCAAGCGGCTGTTTGTCCTTGCGCTTTTGCATTACCTCGTCCATCTTTGCCTTGATTTCCTCTGCGTTGCCGTCAGCGAGTTTCATAGTCACCGACAGAATGCAATCGCCTCTGCCCTGAAACGCACTGTGGCGGTAGGATAAATCCATTTCGTTTGCGGAAATTTCAACAATTTCTCCGCTGCTGTTGAGAACCTCCGCCGACTGCACCACGTCCTTCATCTCAGCACCATAAGCGCCTGCGTTCATATACAGCGCACCGCCCACAGAGCCGGGTATGCCGAACAGACACTCCACTCCACTGAGGGAATGCTCAAGTGCCGCTCTGCACACTGCCGTCAGCGACGCACCCGCCTGTGCGGTAATCGTGCCGCCGTCAACGGAAACAGCGTTGAACTCTGCCATATTCAGAATTACCCCGTGGTAATCCCCGAACATCACGTTAGTGCCCTTGCCAAGCACGAACAGCTTCAGTCCGTTGTTTTTGCACAGCTCAACCAATCCCTTAATCTGCTGAGTGGTCTGCGGCTTTACGAGAACATCGCACACGCCGCCTACCTTCATCGAGGACAACGGCGCAAGCGGTGCGTTCTGTTCATATTCAACGCCGTTCCTGCCGCAGTAATCCAGAAGTTCAGAGTAATTATAATTATCCAATTTGTCCAATTTATCCAGTTTATCCAAATCAAGTTCCCCTTAAAACTATGGGGCACCGCACAATTGCACGGTGCCGCCTCGCTTATGTGTTATGCGAAAATTACAATGTGTACAGGAATGCCGCACCGATAATGCCTGCGTCGTTGCCAAGCTTGCAGATGTCAAGCTTTGTTACCTGCTCGGCATCTACGCAGTAGCTTTCACGGTTGATAAACTCATACAGCGGCTTTGTGAGGTTTTCGCCCTCCTTGCAGATACCGCCGCCGATAAGCAGCATTTCAGGCTGGAAGGTGTTCACGATATTGGTAAGACCACAGCCGAGGTAGTCTATATATGTCTTTATAACGTCCTTTGCGGCAGAGTCGTCTGCACGCATTCCGTCAAAGGCGGTTTTGCCGTCTACGTTATCAAGGCTGCCCTGTGCAAGCTCCCACATCTTGGAGTCCTTGTTGGCCTCCATACTTTCCTTAGTCATATTTATAAGCGCAGTTGCCGAAGAATATGCCTCGAAACAGCCACGTCTTCCGCAAGAACACTGTCTGCCACCGAACTCGATTACTGTATGACCCAGCTCGCCGCCGCAGAAGTTGAAGCCTGTGTATATTCTGCCGTCGATAATGATACCGCCGCCCACGCCTGTGCCGAGGGTTACAACAACTACGTTCTTATAGCCCTTGCCTGCGCCTGCAAGCACCTCGCCGAATGCGGCTGCGTTTGCGTCGTTTTCAACGAAAACAGGCTTGTCAAGCTGCTTTCTGATAAGCGCACGAAGGTCGGTGTTCTTGAAGCCGAGGTTGCACGAATACAGCACTGTGCCGCTGTCACGGTTAGCAACGCCGGGTGTGCCGATACCGATGGAATTAACCTCGCCGATAGTTACCTTTGCCTCGTTAAGCACAGTCCACACAGCCTCAACGATAGAGGCACATATCTCCTGTGCAGGACGTGGAAGATTTGTTTTAACAGAAGTCTTTGCAACGATATTGTAGTTTTCGTCAACAAGACCAACCTTTATATTAGTACCGCCCAGATCAATGCCTATATTAAACATAACGGGACATTCCTTTCAAGTGTTTTTTATCAGAGCTTGAGGTCAGACATAATCTCCTCGCCGTCTGAGTCCATTCCAAGCTGGTGCAGCAAATCCTTTGCCGCATTGTAGCCCATCTTCTTCTGACGGTTGTTCATAGCGGCAACCTCAAGGATAACCGCAAGATTACGGCCCGGCTTTACAGGAATGTTAAGCAGCGGCACCTTTACACCGAGAATGGTGATGTAGTGTGTATCCACGCCCATTCTGTCGTAGGTCTTTTCGGGATTCCACAGTTCCATCTCAACAACCATATCAATCTTTTCGGACATCTTAACCGCACCGATACCAAACAGCTGACGTGCGTTGATGATACCGATACCACGCAGTTCAAGGAAGTGGCGGATATTATCAGGAGATGAACCTACAAGCGTAATGTTGGAAGCCTTACGGATTTCAACTGCGTCGTCGGCGATAAGTCGGTGACCACGCTTTACAAGCTCAATTGCGGTTTCGCTCTTACCAACGCCGCTTTCGCCCATAATCATAACGCCCTCGCCGTAAATCTCAATCAGCACGCCGTGACGTGTGATACGCGGCGCAAGCTGAAGGCTGAGGAAGTTGATAAGCTTTGCGATAAATACAGAAGTGCTCTCCTCTGTGCGGAAAATCGGAATGCCATAGTTAGGGGCAAGCTCCATCATTTCGGGGAACACTTCCTGTCCTCGTGTGAGGATAAGCGCAGGGAAATGATACGACAGCAGATTTTCGATACGGTTGCGGCGGGTTTCAGCGTCAAGACCCATCAGGTACGCACGCTCCATCATACCCATAACCTGAATACGCTTGTTGTCGAAATACTCGTAAAAGCCTGCAAACTGAAGTCCCGGACGGTTGGTGTCGTTGTTTGAAATAAGCGTGTTTTCGCCGCCCTCTGGCATATAAAGAACCTCAAGCTTGAATTCTTCCATCATCTTATAGAGAGGGAAGGTAAATTCTCTGGTAACTTCTTCAAGTGGCATAATCCATTTTTCCTTTCCTGTGATATTTTTATAACAAATATATACTACTGTTATTATAACAAATATTATAACTATTTGCAAGCATTTTTTGCGTTATACTGTAATTCTTGTTTAAAACCCACAAAACAGGCAATATTGTTTTAGAGGGTTAACCATTACAACGTTATTGACAGGAGATTTACTTATGAAACAGTTTTTTACGATTATCGGCTTACTTATTGGGATTACACTATCATTGGCGGCGGGGTGCTTTATCACGTTTTCAGAGCAATGCGACAGCGTGCAAAGCGAGGTGCTCAGACTGCACCTGCCAGCCAATTCCAACAGCGAAGAGGACCAGCTGATAAAGCTGAAGCTGCGTGATTATATTCTCACGGAATACGGGGCAATACTCTCCGACTACAGCAGTCTTGCAGAGGCGGAAAAGGCGGCTCAGCGGCTTTTGCCCGAGATCGAGTTATCCGCAAGCGAATTTCTCGCTGAACACGGGTTTTCATACGGCGCAAGGGCTGGGCTTGTCACGATGGATTTTACTACCCGTGAATACGAAAAGCTTATTCTGCCCGCGGGCGAATACCGTGCCTTACGGATAACCCTCGGCAGCGGCGAGGGGCAGAACTGGTGGTGCGTGATTTATCCGCAGTTATGTCTGCCGTGCGCCGCCGAGCGCACCGAGGGCGAAAACGCACAAGCAGTACTTGAAACCTTCGGTAAACCACAGAAAATCAAAGTGAAATTTGCGGTTTACGAGTTTTTTCAGAATCTTACACAACGATAACAGGGGCTTTCAGCCCCTGTTGACTTTTTTGCTTTTCTGTGCTATACTTTACTTATCTCACACAGAAAGGAACGCCTATGCATACTTGGTCTGCCATTCGCCACAAGCTTGAAAACGAACACCTTGCCGACTGCCTCAAGGGGCGGATTACATATTTTGCCACATCATACAGCAAATGCCCCGACCACGAGGGCAGAGCCGCAATTCTCCTTAACGGAAAGCAGATAGTGTCTGGCAGCTACTGCGAACAATGGAGCAAAGCACACCTTCTTCCGCACGATGAAACGCTTGAAAAACGCCTGAAGTATGAGTTTCCGTTTATGGACAACACCGCCATCAAGTATGGACAATTTGACCAACGGTGTTTCTATAAGGCTTTTTACGAGTTTGATAATCAGGATATCACCACAAGCCTTTATAGCGAAAATATGCTTGTCAGGATTTTTGCTCTGCTTGATAAACGCGTTGGCAAACGGACTTTGCTTAAATTATCCCAGACGATTTGCGATGAACCCGAAATATTTCAGCTATTCTATAATATCCGTGTAACAGCCGAGAAAATCGGGTTATCATAAATTTGAACTGATAATCCCTGATTTCTCCTCTTAATATAAATCAAAAAGCCGCCATTCTTGCGAATGACGGCTTAATTTTACATAACCTAATCAGATAAAACTGAATTAGCCGTTGATCTTGGTTACGACACCAGAACCAACTGTGTGACCACCCTCACGGATAGCGAAGCGGAGACCCTCTTCGATAGCGATAGGAGTGATGAGCTCAACGTCCATTACAACGTTATCGCCAGGCATGCACATTTCCTTGTCAGCAGGAAGGCTGATGATACCA
>JAZQBH010000108.1:0-4891 GCA_045545655.1 Oscillospiraceae bacterium | reverse complement strand
ATCATAGCTACTTTGATTTAACAAATGTATGACGAAACCTAAAACAACTGAGCAGAAAACAAATAAAAAAACAACAAGAAAAACTTTTTTCATTAAAAGCCTCCTGTGCTTTTATTCTCCGGGCTTTTCCATAGGTCTTACGGTAGACTGCTGTTGCTGCTGAGGTGCGTTCTGAACGCCGTTGATATTGGCACGCAGTGTATTAAGGTCGTTGATGTTGCTTGACATAAGGGCAATATTATTTGTCATAAGCTCTGCAACACGCTTCAGCATATTTTCAACGTAATCGTTGGTAGAACTGCGGATATCTGCACAGCGGTTCTGCTCTGCGCTGAGCATATCGGTTGCACGGCGGCGAGCCTCACGGACAATCTCGTTTTCATCAAGCATCTGCGCACGCTGCTGCTCCGCCTGACGGATAATGCTTTCAGCCTCCTGCTTTGCGGCATTGATGATGTTGTTCTTATCGAGAACTACCTTCTGCGCCTGCTGAATTTCCATAGGCAGGGTCATACGCATATCCTCAACAACCTCGTTCATCTTATCCGTATCAACCATACTTCTCTTGTTGAACGGCACTTTTGTTGCGTCAGCAAGCAAATCTTCAAGCTGTTCGATAAGCTGTTCAATTGAATATGAATTTTCCATTTGTTTTTCCTTTCATTCACTAAAAGCCGTTTCTGAAGATTTAAGGTAATACTGTACAGAGCCGTAAGGCGTGCTTTGTGCGGTGTTGCCTTAAATATATCAGCCCTGTTTCTTTGTAAGCTCTGCAATCTGCTTTTTCTCGGCAAACTCAGATGTCAGGCGCTCCTTTATCGTTTCGTGAATAACCGACGGAACATACGCCGACAAATCTCCGCCGAACATTGCAACCTGCTTTACCATACTCGACGAAATAAACGTTGTGCCAATACTCGCAGGAATAAACACCGTTTCCGCACGGGGATTAAGGTGCATATTAGTGTGCGCCATCTGAAATTCATACTCAAAGTCAGACGTTGCACGCAGTCCCTTTACGATAACATCAACGTCCTCACGCAGATTGAAGTAATCCGCAAGCAGTCCGTCATAGCTGTCTATCTCAATGTTCGGAATATCCTTTGTCGCTTTAAGCAGCAGTTCTCTGCGCTCCATAATGGAGAAGCTGTAATTCTTCAACGGGTTTATCAGTACAACCACTATCACCTTGTCAAACATCTTCGCAGAACGTCTGATTATATCAAGGTGACCATTTGTTACGGGGTCAAAACTACCCGGGTAGATTGCTGTTTTCATTCTTCGTCATCAACCTCGCTGTCTTCAGTTTTTCTGCGGTAGATTGTCACCGACACAGTGCCGTGACGGAGTATCTTTGAAATCTCAAATCCGCCTATCTCCTTCGGGAGAACACATTCCTTTTCGTGCTCGCATACGATAACGCCACGCTCTGACATTTTTTCAACCAGCTGCGGAAGTGCCTTCTGCAGCAGTTTTTTATTGTAGGGCGGGTCAAGGAACGCTAAATCAAACGTCTTTCTTGTAGTACTAAGGAGAGCAAGGAACGGTCTGTTTACTACCTCTGCCTTATCCACCAGCTTTGTGTTTGCGAGATTTGCCCTTACCACTTTCAGCGAAACAGGCGAGTTATCCGCAAACGTACATTCAGCCGCTCCACGTGAGAGCGCTTCAATGCCAAGCTGTCCGCTGCCTGCGAACAAATCCAGCACGACACTGCCCTCTATCTCGAACTGAACCGCACTGAATATCGCCTCTTTAATCTTCTGCGCAGTGGGACGAACTATGTCTGTGCCCTCAACGGTCATCAGCTTTCGCCCACGTGCTGTTCCTGTAATTACTACCATTCTTTCTCCTGTTCTTTTACCGTTAAGCTTATGATTTCCCCGACTTTTTAAGCTGTGAAATCCAATAAGCTAAAATCTTTCCTGTATAAAGTCATAAAGCTCTTTTGCTTTTTCTTCGCTTATCTTTGCCGCCTGACGAAGCTGTTCGGGAGTTGCCTCTTTCATTGCGGCCTTTGTTTTGAATGTGGTGAGCAATGCCCTTGCCTTTGCCTCACCAATGCCCTTCACTTCGGTAAGCTCAAGCGAATACATCTTCTGCTTGTGCTTTGTCCGCTGATAGGTTATCGCAAATCTGTGAACCTCGTCCTGAATATTCGTAAGCAGTGAAAACAGCGCACGGTTGGATTTTATCTCAATCTCGCCGCCCTGCTTTGCAATTGCTCTTGTGCGGTGCTTGCTGTCCTTTACAAGTCCGTAAAGCGGCACATCTATTTTCAATTCGTTAAGCACCTCGGCAACCGCATTGATATGCCCCTTTCCGCCGTCAAGCAGAATAAGGTCGGGCAGCGGTGCAAAGCTTTCGTCGCCGTCAAGGAAATGGGTCATTCGTCTGCGGAGAACCTCCTGCATACACGCATAGTCGTCCTGACCCACAACCGTTTTGATACTGAACCGCCTATACGCAGGCTTGAACGGTCTGCCGTTGCGGTAGACAATCATTCCGCCGACAACACCCGTTTCACCGAAGTTTGATATATCATAGCTTTCGATTATGTTCGGCACTTTTTCAAGTCCGAGCAGTGCTTTCAGATCCTCAAGGGCAGAGATTTCCTTTGCCGTACGCCCTACCTTCAGTGCAAGATATTCGCCTGCATTCTTCTTTGCAAGCATAATCTGCGACATTCCCTCGCCCCTGTGCGGAACAACGAATTTAACTGCGTGAGCGCATTTCTCACGTAGCAGCTGTTCAACCAGCTGCATATCCTCAAATTCCTCGTCAACGTAAATCTCACGGGGAATATCGTCATTCTCAGAATAATAGCTGAGTATGAAATCACGCCGCATAGCGCCGTCTTCGTATTCCTCGCCGAGGAAGAAGTTCTGCTTGTCAATCAGTCTGCCGCCGCGATACTTGATTATCGCAACGCTTGCCATTCCGACATTCTGAGCCGCACCGATTATGTCATACTCCTGCTTGTAATCAAGAATTTTCTGCTGTGAGGTAAGTCGGGTAATCGCCGCAATGCGGTCACGCAGACGTGCCGCTTTTTCAAACTCAAGGTGTTCAGCCGCCTGCTCCATCTGCTTTGTAAGCTCGTCCACCGACATTTTACTGCCGTCTTTGAGATATTCAATCGCCTCGGCAATAACCTTCTTGTAATCCTCAGAGGAGATTTTCCCCTCGCACACACCCATACACCGTTTTATATGACGGTTAAGGCACGGACGCTCCTTGCCGAAATCACGTGGAAACTGCTTTCTGCACGATGGCAGCATAAAGATAGCGTTTGCCTCTTCAACCGCCTGCTTTACGGTAAAACCGCTTGTAAACGGCCCGATATAATCAGCGTTTTTGTCGTTGGTGTTGAGCGAATAGGTAATCCTCGGAAAAGCCTCTCGGGAAATCTTGATGTAGTTATATCCCTTGTCATCTTTCAGAAGAATGTTGTACTTCGGCTGATGCAGCTTTATCAGCGAGCATTCAAGCACAAGTGCGTCAAGCTCGCTTCGTGTAACAATAAAGTCAAAATCGAAGATATTGTCAACCAGCTTCAACGTTTTTGCAGTGTGCTGAGAGCTTGAACGAAAATAGCTTGTAACACGGTTTTTCAGGATTTTCGCCTTGCCGACGTAAATAATCGTGCCGCTTTCGTTTTTCATAAGATACACACCAGGCTCAAGGGGAAGTCGATTGGCTTTCTCCCTGAGATACGGCAGCCTTTCATTCAAGAGCTTATCACCTCTGCATACATTCTCCGTGCACCTGCGTCAGCACCGCAGTTTTATCAAAAATTAAACAATTCAACATAAAATAAAGTTCAAATATGATTATACCACATTTCAGCAAGAATTTCAATATATTTTATAAAGTTTTAAGAATATGGCAATTCTGTAATAATACAGAAAAACTCCGCACCTGTATTACAAGTGCGAAGTAATATAGTCATCGGATTTTATTCGTTGAGTGCGGTGACAGTAGCGTTTATCTCCTCAACGATAGCCGAAATTTCCTGAACATTGCTGGAAATCTTAACAGAACCATCGTTGGTGTCGGCAATAGCAGACAATGTATCTTCAGAGTCTGTTCTGGTTTCATCAATCTTCTTGATAATGCTGTCGGCAGTTGTCACGATATTCTGAGTATTCTTATTCATCATTTCGGTGTATGTAGCTGCCTGCTTTACAACGTCCTGCGATTTGTTTGCAAGCTTCTGAACTTCACCTGCTACAACCGCAAAGCCCTTACCTGCGTTGCCTGCTCTTGCCGCTTCAATTGCAGCGTTGATAGCAAGAATATTAATCTGCTCTGTAATGCCCGTGATGGATTTCAGAATACGCTCATAATTTGCAATATCAGCAGTAATTCCGCCGATTGCGCTATTGATTTCATCCATAAGCTCGTTTACGTTGCTGATAGCGTCATTCAGCGAGCTCATATGGCTCATTGCCTCATTGCTCTTTTCCTTGTTATGTTCGGTATTCTCCGCAATAGGCAGCACCTTGTTCTGAAGCGATTCAAGAGCAATCTGAATTTCACCTACAGCATCTCTCAGCTGCCTGTGCTGTTCCTCAGCCTCAAGCTGCATATTCTGAGTATGAATTTTTTCATACATAATGCAGTTTGATGCTGTGTTATAACCAGCCAGAACGGCAACAGCCATATCCTTACAGGATTTGTAACCGCAAGCGTGGCAGTTGATGTTCTTATCATCGTTTGTATACTTGTTCATAGAGGCGAACACTTCGTTAAGCTGTGCGTCTGTATACTTAACCTTAATTTCACGGTTTACATACTGGCGAATGAAATCCGACAAACGTAGCTTATTGAAAATCTTCTTGGGGAAACGCTTGGATTGATTTTGCGAAAAAGCCTTCTTCTTAACTTC
>JAZQBH010000107.1:0-7233 GCA_045545655.1 Oscillospiraceae bacterium | reverse complement strand
ATATCACCATCAAGGCAAGAGAACTGCACTTCAGCGCTGACATCAGCCGTGTTGTTCTGCTGATAAACGTTGTGTCTTCAAACGACGTTTCTGCGTATGACGTTATTCAGAATCTGTTCCCCGACAAGAATAAGGACTTTGTATTCAACATAACCGAAAACGATATTGTGCTTGTCAAGGAAGTAAAGAACAATATCGACGTAAAGGATCTGGAAAAGCTTGCAAGAAGCATTTCCGACACGCTTTCGGGCGAGTTCTTCACAAAGGTGAACGTAGGTATAGGTACGCCTATTGTGGGCGTTAAGGAGCTTGCACGCTCGTTCAAGGAGGCTCAGACAGCCCTTGAAGTAGGCAAGGTGTTCGACACAGGCAAGACTATCGTTTCTTACGATAATCTCGGTATCGCACGTCTTATCTATCATCTGCCTACCACACTGTGCGAAACCTTCCTCAAGGAAGTGTTCAAGAAGAATTCCATTGAAAGCCTTGACCAGGAAACACTGTTCACTATCCAGAAGTTCTTCGAGAACAGCCTGAACGTTTCCGAAACATCAAGAAAGCTGTTTGTACATCGTAACACACTGGTTTACCGTCTTGACAAGATAAAGAAGCTGACGGGCCTTGACCTGCGTGAGTTTGACGATGCTATTATCTTCAAGATTGCGCTGATGGTAAAGAAATACCTCTCTGCTAATCCTGTGAAGTTCTGATTTAAAGTGAAACGCATACCCATATTGGGTGTGCGTTTTATGAGAGAAAAGCGGGGTTCGGGGTCTGCACTGAATTTGTGTGAGGCACTGAACTCCGATATGGTTTTTGCAAGCTCTGTATGCTTTTGAGGGAATTCCGCTTATGCGGGATAAGCAGGCAGGGCATTGGGGGATATTAAAATGGTAGAAATGAAAAATGTTAATGTCCACTATTCAAGCGGTGTTGACGCACTGGTGGACGTAAACCTCCGCATAAACGACGGAGAATTTGTTTTCATCGTGGGCGACAGCGGCGCAGGTAAATCCACGCTGATGAAGCTTATGATGCGTGAAATCGTGCCGACAACAGGCAGAGTATTCGTAAACGGCTACAACCTTTCAAAGCTGAAGGGCAAGGGAATTGCGAAATTCCGTCGCTCAATAGGCGTGGTGTTTCAGGAATTCCGCCTGATACAGGATTACACCGTGTATGAAAACGTTGCTTTCGTTCTGCGTATTGCGGATAAATCACTGCGTGCGATAAAGCAGCGTGTGCCGTATGTGCTTAATCTCGTAGAGCTTGCGCATAAATCCCGCACACGCACCCGTGATTTGTCGGGCGGCGAGCAGCAGAGAGTGGCTATCGCAAGGGCGCTTGCAAACGACCCCAATCTGCTTATCGTAGACGAGCCCACCGGTAACCTTGACCCCAAGCGTTCGTATGAGCTTGTAGGTCTGCTCAAGGAAATCAACCGCTGCGGCACAACTGTTATTATGATAACCCACCAGCATGATCTGGTAAAATATTTCGGCGGCAGAACCATTAAAATTGCTGACGGTCATATCACTTATGATGAAATGATAGGAGGCAGCGATGAGGACGAGTAATGTAAGCTATCTGGTGAAGAAGGGCATTTCTTCCGTATGGAAGAACTTCATTATGTCCTTTGCCAGCTTTTCAATTCTGATGGTAAGTCTGCTGCAGATAAGCTGTGCTGTTCTTCTTATGATGAACGTGGACGTGGTTATGGGCAACATCGAAGAAACCAACGAAATCACAATCTACGTGAAAGAGGGTGCAACCCAGCAGGAAGTAGCGCATATAAACGAGGTTCTGCTTAACAACGCAAACCTTACAGACGTAAAGTATTATTCAAAGGAGGCGGCGCTTCAGGATTTCCGTGAGGATATGGCGGAGTATGCCGACCTGCTTGATTATCTCGAAAGCAACCCGATGCCCGAAACGTTCCTTGTGCGTGTTGTGGACCTGTCCGAAATCCGTGCAACGGTAACCGCCCTTGAGGGAATTAACGGCGTTGAGATGGTAAAAGCGCCCTACGACTTTGCTGGGGCACTTGTAAATATCCGCAGTACATTTTCGGTTATAATCGTGGGTGTGCTTGTGGTGCTGGTTGTAGTCAGTGTTGTTGTTGTGTCGAACACGATAAGAACCAGCGTCTTTTCAAGACGTTCAGAAATTACAATTATGAAATATGTCGGTGCGACAGACGGCTTTATCAAACTGCCGTTCTTCGTTGAGGGCTGCTTTGTAGGCCTTCTTTCAGGTGCGGCGGCATGGGGACTTACATGGTTCGTGTATGACTCGGTGTATTCGCTGTTTACCGACAACACCACATTGCAGATGTTCGGCTTTACAAACCTTATTCCGTTTGACAATGTGCGCTGGATACTGCTTGCGGCATGCTGTCTTGCAGGTGCGCTTGTTGCAACTGTGGGTACGCTTATAAGTATGGGCAAGTATCTCAAGGTATAAAGACAATTACAGACCTTCGGGGGCAGGGCGGTTTTTCGGCACTCCCCCAAATTGGCGTTATTCAGTGAATAATGCCCCGATTGACATACATCTACAGGAGGACAACGCAAATTCTGTGAATAAAAAGATATCACTTGGAATTACAATAAGCCTTATCGCAATAGCGTGTGCAATAACGTTTGTGCTTACGTGGACGATATCGCTTAAGGTATACAATTCAAAAATCGCAAGCGGCGAAACCTATGCGGGAGTTTACAAAAAGCTCCGTGAAATGGACGCAACCGTGCGTGCGAACTACATCGGCGACATAGACGACGACCAGCTTGAGGCGTCTATGATAAGCGGCTATATAAACGGCATCGGCGACCGCTACGCCTCGTACAAATCCGCTAACTCCTTCTATGAACTGCAGCAGACCACAAACGGTGTGGTAAACGGTGCAGGCTTTGAAACCGAGGACAACGGCAGCGGCTATCTGAGGGTTACAAAGGTGTATACAAACTCCTCCGCACAGTCTGCCGGAATTATGACAGGCGACATCATAACCGAAATCGACGGAAGAAGTCTGCTTGATATGACCGCCTCAGCCGCAAAGGAGCGTTTGTCGGGTGAAATCGGAACAACGCTTTCCATAAAGGTTGTTCGCAGCGGCGAGGAAATGACCTTCACGCTTATCCGTCAGCAGATTGACATTGAATCCGTTACCGACGAACTGCTTGAAAACAACATCGGCTATATCCGCATAACAACCTTTAACGGCAAGACCGATGAGCAGTTTTCCACTTCGCTTAACTCCTTGCTTGCAAGAAATATAAAGGCGCTTGTTATAGACCTCCGTCAGAACGGCGGCGGTGTGGTGTCGGCGCTTACGCCTATGCTCAACCGTATGATTCCCGCAACGGTGGTTGCAACGGCAGAGTATGCCAACGGCACTTCAAAGGTGCTGGTGGAAACCGACTCTGACCAGTTCCTTGATTTGCCCGTGGCAATCCTCGTTGACGGCGGCACAGCCTCGGCGGCAGAGCTTTTCGCAGTTGCCCTCCGTGACGAGCAGGGCGCACTGCTTATCGGCACACAGACCTACGGCAAGGCAGTTATGCAGAATACCTATGAGCTGTCAGACGGCTCTGCGTTTATCTTCTCGGTGGCTACTATAAAGCCCTCAAAATCAGAGGATTACAACGGTGTAGGACTGAAACCCGACTTTGTTGTTGAGCTTCCCTCAGACACTTCGTTTGAATACATCACCCGTGAATCCGACACACAGCTGCGTAAGGCGATTGAAATTCTCTCGCCCGAAATAGCAGAAAAAGAATAAAAATTCCGCCGACAGGCATAACTTGAAAGGAGATTATACTATGAACAAACCCACAACAGTGCTTACCCGAAACGGTGAAGAAAAGCTGAAAGCAGAGCTTGACGAGCTCAAGTCCGTGCGCCGCCGTGAGGTAGCTGAAAAAATCAAGGTTGCGCTTTCCTTCGGCGACTTGTCCGAAAACAGCGAATACGATGAGGCTAAGAACGAGCAGGCTATCGTAGAATCGAGAATTACTGAAATCGAGTATACCCTCGCACACGCACAGATTATCGACGACGATGATATCTCCACTGAAAAGGTTGGTATCGGTGCAGTTGTTAAAATCCTCGATATGGATATGGACGAGGAAATGGAATTCAAGATGGTCGGCACAAACGAGGCTGACATCAACAACGGAAAAATGTCCGACGAAAGCCCTATCGGTGCGGCAATTATGAGCCGTGTTGTAGGCGATGTTGTTGACGTTGAAACCCCCTCGGGTTCGATTTCCTTCAAGATTCTTGAAATCCGCAAGGACGAGGAATAATTCCCCAAAAAACACGAAAGGTAATAAGACTGATGGCAGAGAATATAAACAACGAACAGAATGTTGAGCTTTCCGAAGAAGAGCTTCGTGCACAGCTTGACGAACAGCACCGTGTACGTCTTGAAAAGCTTGACGCACTCAAGGCGGCCGGCAAGGACCCCTACACTATCACACAGTTTCCTGTGGACACAAAGAACGCTGATATCCGTGAGCGTTTCGAGGAGCTTGAGGACAGCAGTGTTGTAATCGCAGGCCGAATGATGACCCGCCGCATTATGGGTAAGGCAAGCTTTATGGATATCCGTGACAGCTCCGACAGAATGCAGGTTTACGTTCGTAAGGACGACGTAGGCGAGGAGCTTTACGCAGATTTCAAGAAGTGGGATATCGGCGATATTATCGGTATCAAGGGTAAGGTTTTCCGCACAAAGATGGGCGAGATTTCCGTTCACGCAGAGGAGATTGTTCTCCTTTCAAAGTCCCTGTTGCCTCTTCCCGAAAAGTGGCACGGTCTGAAGGATAAGGAAGAGCGTTACCGCAAGCGCTATCTTGACCTTATCGCTAACCCCGAGGTTAAGGATACCTTCGTAAAGCGTTCCAAGATACTCAGCGAGGTGCGTCACTTCCTCGACAGCCACGGCTATGTTGAGGTTGACACCCCCGTACTGCTTCCTCTGGAAATCGGTGCGGCGGCACGTCCGTTCAAAACTCACCACAATGCGCTGGATATTGATATGTACCTGCGTATCGAAACCGAGCTTTACTTAAAGCGCCTTATTGTAGGCGGCTTTGACAAGGTATACGAGGTAGGCCGTATCTTCCGTAACGAGGGTATGGACGCTACTCACAACCCCGAGTTCACTTCTATCGAAATGTATCAGGCGTATATGAACTATACACAGATGATGGATCTGATTGAGGAGCTTTACCGCACTGTTACACTTAACGTATGCGGCACTGACACGGTTACTTATCAGGGCAAGGAAATTGCAGTAGGCAAGCCGTGGGAGCGCCTTACTATGATTGAGGCGGTAAAGAAGTATGCCGGCGTTGATTACAACGACTGGGCAGACGATGCGGCGGCAAGAGCTGTTGCAAAGGAAAAGGGCGTTGAGGAAGAAATCAAGGCAGACGCAACAAAGGGCGATGTGCTTATCGCACTGTTTGAGGCATTTGTTGAGGACAACCTCATTCAGCCGACTATTATTTACGATTATCCCGTGGAGAACTCTCCGCTTGCAAAGAGAAAGCCCGAGTTCCCTGCGTTTACCGAGCGTTTCGAGTACTTCATCAACGGCACTGAGTTCGGAAATGCGTTCTCCGAGCTTAACGACCCGATTGACCAGAAGGAGCGTTTCGTAAAGCAGGTTGCCGCTAAGCGTGCACAGGGCGGAAACGACGCACAGGTTGACGACGACTTTATCACAGCCCTTGAATACGGCTTGCCGCCAACGGCTGGTCTGGGCTTTGGTCTTGACAGACTTGTAATGCTCCTCACCGACTCCGCAAGCATCAGAGATGTACTCTTGTTCCCCACAATGAAACCCATCTAAACGAACAATAAAGCGCCATCTGCTTTGGCGTTTTATTCGGGAAAAAACACTAAGAACTATCGAGCCAAGACCAACCCGTCTTGGCTCGGATTGTATCAGAGAGGTAAGCTATGAAAAAGGCTATTATTGCCCTCGTTGTTTTGCGGAATGTGGTATAACATTACCAGTCGATATTCGGAGGAAACAAATTGAACAGTATAGAAAGTATTGAAAAAACAAAACAAGGCTTTGAAGAAAGTTTTCGGTTGGGTTCGTATTATGATAAACAAACCAAAGACGATATGCACCTTGCGCAAATTCTGAAAGTCATAAAGGTTGAACCCGAAATGAAAATTCTTGATTTGGGGACAGGTTCAGGTTATCTGGCTTTTCCCTTTGCGGAAAAATATAAGACCGCCGAAGTAACGGGGCTGGATATAGTGGAAAAGACCTTGCAGGACAATCAGCAAAAAGCAGATATGTGGGGCATTGACAATCTGCATTTTGTGAATTACGAGGGAATGGATTTTCCGTTTGACGATAACTCGTTTGATATAGTAATCACAAGATATGCCCTGCACCATTTCCCCTCAATTTATGATACTTTTCGTGAAATCAGCAGAGTGCTGAAGAAAAACGGAGTATTCTTTCTGTCAGACCCAGCCCCCAATGATGACGACGAAAAACGTTTTGTAGACGAATATATGCAGATGAAAAAAGACGGGCACATAAAGTTCTACACAAAAGACGAATGGAAACATATCGGCGGCACAGTTAATCTGAAATATACAGAGGATTTTGAAACCGCTATCCGTTTTCCAAGAAAAAGAGATACAGCTCTGGAATTTGAAAATATCGTCAGAAGACACAGCGAAACAGTAATAAAGGGATATGCTGTTGAGGTGACAGAAGATGAAATATGGATTACAGAAAAAGTAAACAACATTCTGTTTACCAAAATATGCGGTTAAGCTGAATGGCATAATGGTACGCTTTTCCTACCCGACAATGATGTCCTGTCCATAAAAACACGGCATTTCTCACTTTGTGTCGTGTTTTTCATCGGGCGGCAGAGGTATAATTCAGGTGAAAGGAGGGTCTGTATGGACCAGAAGAAAATCGGTCTTTTTTTAAGAGAACTGCGAAAGGAAAAAGGGCTTACTCAGGAGCAATTGTCCGAACAGCTTAATGTTGCCAGCCGCACTGTGTCAAGATGGGAAACAGGGACTAATCTTCCCGATATAAGTCTTTTGGTGGAAATTGCAGATTTCTACGGCGTTGGCATTAAAGAAATCATTGATGGTGAAAGGAAAAGTGAGATTATGAATGAAAACACAAGAGAAACACTGGAAAAGGTGGGAGAGTATTCTAAGAAAACCAATAACAAAAGAATA
>JAZQBH010000106.1:0-4770 GCA_045545655.1 Oscillospiraceae bacterium | reverse complement strand
ATACCGAATAAATTGAGAAGAATTACAATTACCGCAAGAAACAGACAAATTACAGAAAAGAGATATACAATAAATCTTCTGCGCATTGACAGGCCTTCTGCCTTGAATTGCTTTACAAGATTTTTGATATCAAGGTATTTCAGAATATTCATAGATGTACCCTCACATATCCTTATCTGAAAGCCTTTTCAGTTCTTCAAGGGAAGCGGCAGTAAGCTCGTTCAATACGGCTTGCTTATCCTCGCCTTTTGCGGTTCGTTCAACATACTGATTATGTGCGGATTTAAGCACAAGCTTTACATTCTGCTCAAAGCGGCTCTGAATATCAGAAGCGTTGCTGTAAAGGGGAAGAGGGTGAAGCTTATAGCTGTTCATCATACCGTTCATCATATCATATAGATTGCGGTAGCTTTCCTTTTCGGCAATGCCTGTATCAGCGAAAAGTGCTGTGAAAGCGTCGTCTGTAACGGGAAGATAGCCTGCATTTGTCGCAAAGTTAAGATTGTTTTCCTTTTCGGTGAGCCATTTTGCGAAAATGTAAGCGCCATAGTTTTTCCGCTCGTCGTCGCTTTTCACAGCGAACAATCCTCCGCCTCTGTGAACAGCCGCAGGTTTATCCGCTGTGAACATGGGATACGGAAAGGAAACCGACGTGATGTTTTCCGTGCTGTTATCGGGATAGAACACCATTTCAGGTTGATACAGGATATCAGCGGTCGAGCCTATATTGGAAATTATTTCCACGGTTTTCCAGCGAGAAGCGGCATAACCGTCATCAAGGCATACTCCGCCGTAGATTGCCGCTCTGCTCAGCGGGTTCCATACCTTTTCAAAATTCTGGTCGTTCAGATTCAGCTTACCATCTACGATAAACTCGCCGCCGAAGGCTTTCATTCCTATATATGTATAGTTGTAAAAATCGTTTATCTGAGTGAAATTCTGTCCGTCAGACCAGTCGTAATAAGTGTTTGCGGTTTTAAAGAAACCATCAAAGGTTCTTAGTGTGTCAGCTGACACACCTGTTTCGGCACTGAACCTGTCAAATAAAGTCTTGTTCAGAAACAAAGCCTCGGAGGATTTGGCAACAGGCAGCATAAGCAGCTTGTCACCGAAATATCCCTCGGAGATGAATTCCTCCCTGAATGCGGAAAGCTCTTGTGCTGAAAAATAGTCGTTCCAGTTGAGAAGCTTGTCTTTTCCCACGATTTCAGCTACTCTCGGGTAGGCGGTGAACAGGTCGGGGAGTTCTTCTGCGCCTGGTTCGCCGTTTGCCGACGCAGAAAGCGCCTTGTCAATTGCCGAAGAGCTTGTTACTGATACAACATTCACTGTAACGCCGTTTTCTCTGCCGACAGTGTCGTTGAATTCGTCGATTGCGTCATTGAGCGGAGATTTAGTCTGACTGCCATAAACGTGCCACATTGTAAGCGTGACAGGATTGTCAGCGTCAGGCTTAGTTTTATTTGAGCACCCTGAAAAACAGAATGCCGTAAGTGCTAATGTTGTGATAAGAGAAAGAATTTTTTTCATCATATACTCCCTTTCTGAACGGGTTCCTACCCGATTTGCTACCCATTTATGTGTTTTTTTCAGCTTTCCTACCCGTTTTTTATTATAAGGGTAGTGTGTAAAATCATTTTTTCTGGTATTATGTCACCTGTAGGGTGTTAAAGAGAGTATATATCCTGCCTCGTTTAAGGGTGCTTTAAGTTCCTGTGGGTGCGCCAACAGTCACAGGAACCGCCCGACTATTATTATAGCATATTAAAGCGATTAAGTCAAGAATGCAAAACCAGTTAAACCAGAAAAGGAGAAAATGCTATGGACTACACAGGAAAATGGAAGTTTCATTCCGTTATGACCTACGATGACAACGATATGCCCGTTTACCTCAATCCCGAGGAGTATCTCAATTCGCCGATGCCCTACGTCGACGAAACCGATGAGGAAGCAGTGGCAGATGAAATGAAGGAACGCAGAAAGCTTATCGGAATGTCTATCAAGGTCTGTGAGGACGGCAAGCTTTATATGCTGTCGCCTTTGCCCGAGGGCGTATCGCAGGAGGAAGTCGACAAGGCTGTAGCGGCTGGAGTGATTAAGCTTGTTGACGGCGAAATCGCAGACGACCCTAAACCGTGGGAGCTTCGTGATGGTGAACTTTGGTTTGACACAGGCGTTGAGGGCGAGGTTTACGAAGAGGCAGTAAGCAGCTGGGTTAAACCTGTTGACGAAAACGGATTTTTTTATTTTATGAATTTCAGATTTATCAAGGAGGACTAAGAAAATGGGATTATTTGACTCTATCATCAAATCGGCAGGTAACACTATCAAGAATGAAACTACTAAAGCGGTAAACAACGCCGCTTCATCGGTCGGAAAAGGCACTAACCGCACAGAAACCTTCACATTCTCTTCTCTGCCGACTAACCTTGCTGAATTGCAGGCAATGCCTGAGGCTTCGCTTGATTCTGCGTTCAAGACAACTGCTCTGACAATTGCAGTGCTTTGCGCTTACGAGAAGAATCCCGACGCCTGCATTGAAATGCTGGATTTCCTCAAGGGTCCCGCTGATGTAAGTACATACGAAAAGGGCTTTATTCAGGAGCGCCTTAAGGGCAAGTTCTACAAGACATTCTCTTTCTTTGAGGGTGCAACTCCTGAAAACGGCTACAAGCCGACTACTCCTTATGTAATTAAGGTAAGCGAAAATCCCTATTCCTTTGACGAGGAAAACTGGGCTACACTTTACGTTACAAGCGGCGGTGCGGATAATCCCCGTCCCATAAAGCTCAGAAAGAAGCCCTCCACAGGACAGTGGTTTTTGAACGATATTCAGTGCCTTGCTGATATCCGTGTTCCTGTTGCAGACGACCCCTGGGCATAAGCGAGGTCAGCTATGGGTTTATTCAGTAAAGAAGCCTGCGTTTTCTGCGGCACTGAGGTAGGTATGCTGAAGCGTTCAAAGCTTCAGACAAAGGAATACATCTGCAATGAGTGCAAGAGAAAGACTAACCCCTTCGCAAGAATGGATTACACCTCAAAGGACAACGCTCAGATTATGATGGATACCCTCGCACAGGAAGAGGCTGACTTTGAGGCAAGCTTTGACAGCGCTGAAAATCGCTTTCAGAGTGCCGAAAGAAGCTTCAATACCTGGGATCTGGGCAGCCATAGGGTGCAGTATCGCTGTAATACACGGCTTGGCGCTTTTCAGATTATTTCGGAAAAGCACAGCAGCTATGAGCATATTCCTGTTTTTTACTTTGACGAAATGATACCCTATCAGTTTTCTTCTGATAACGAAAATCTTGGAGATATCAGAAAAAGCGAGGTTATGGGCCTCAACGTAGAATACGTAACCGTCAGGGAAGAAAAGGATATGGACGGCAAGCTTACTGGCTGTACGGTAATTATTCCGTATAACGACACCTGTATCCGTGAGATAAGATTAGACGGAAATGTAAGCGACGACAGCGGCAAGGACGTTTTTTACGATCTGGCGCAGACAATCAACAGCGATCGTAAAGCGTGGATAAACAACGGCATATACGACGCAGAACGAAAGAACAGAATGCAGATACGTAATCTTGGCGATACAGCCGCTCAGGTACTTAAAGCCGCTGCAACGGGCGGCAGTGTGGAAGATGCTGTAAAGCAGGGCGTTGAAACTGCAAACGATATCGAAGAAGGCAAGGTAAAGCAAGGCTTCTTTGGTAAACTATTCAGAAAATAAGGAGCAACTATGAAAATCAAAAAAATTTGTACAGCAGTACTTGCTGCCACAGTAGCGGCTTCAGTGTCTGCTTGTCACGATGGCGGTTCATCGGAAAAACCTGATAACTCCAAGGATAACTCATCAACAGTTTCAGGAGATACAACAAATAATTCTACCTCCACAAGCACCACTGACAGCAATAACTCCGGCGAAAGCACCAACAGTGCACAGAGCGTTAAGGTATACTATGGCTGGGGCGGTGCCGAAGATGAAGCGGAATATACAACCGAAATCTTTTGCCCTGAGGGAGCAGAATTTGAAGAGAACACTCTGAAAAACAATAAAGACAACGGTTCTGTAATGACTGCAGATGTATATGATGAAGAAAATGAGTATTATGCAACGAGTGTTACTCATTGGCATCGTGACGCTTACAATAACGAACCGACAGCCTACCCGATTGTTGCACAGCTTTATTTTGACGGCGAACTTGACGCTGAAACTGCAGCTGAAAATTCAAACTGTTCACAGAAGGTTACTCCGCTGGGCTTCAAGTGGAACGGCTATGATGTTATTCTGATTGAAACCTCCTACACTTTCAAGGATTACGGAGAAACAACCGAAATCTTTGCAGGTGTTGAATACGACCTGAAATACTGGAAGACTGAAGAGGGTACAGGAAAAATAAACAACCTGACAACAAAGGCACTTTTCGGTTTTGATTTGCGTTCAACCGGCTGGGACGACCTCACGCAGAATCAGTGTGCATGGATTATCGGCGAGCTTTTCGGCGTGGATTCGGGTGTTGCAAATCCCTATGCAAAGAATGATGAAACATCAGGCGAGTCTGCTGTAAGTATTGACAATGCGGCTATTGTCGGCAAGTGGGTTGACAAAGCAAGCGACTGGGAAGATACCTATGTTTTCAACGCTGACGGCACAGGCTGCTATACAAGTGGTTTTGATTATGAATTTACCTATAAAATAAGCGGTGATAAGCTTACTGTTACCTTTGACAGAGATGATATCGAAGAATATACAATTTCTGTAGACGG